>DATEHJ010000662.1:0-10267 GCA_035279645.1 Gemmatimonadaceae bacterium | reverse complement strand
GAACGGATCCGAGCAGCAGAAGACGGAATCGCGATAAGATCGCGCACCTACTAAACGGAAAAGCGGGCGCAAATGCGCCCGCTCTTTGAAATCCAAGTCGTGTCGATCGAGTTCACCTCACGGGTAACGGCCACGAGGATTCATTCCGCCGCCGCCCGGAAAAGATGGATACGGATTGTTCGGAAAGCTCGGTGTGATTCCCGTTGGCAACCGGCCGCGCCGGCGTCCATCTGTTCTGGGATCGCAGTGATCGCCGTCGCCCATTCCACCTCTGATGATCGCGCCGAAGATTCCGCCGAGAATGGAGCCGCCACCGTCACCAGCGCCGGGGTTCGAACCGCCACCGTTTTGACCGTGCGTACCCATACCGCCATTAGGATCGGTGGGAACGGGAGACGACCTCGGTACCGCCGGAGCGGTTGGGTCGGGAACGGGTTCAGTGGTTGGAGAGGGCGCCGACTTCATGACCTCGACCTGCGGCTCGGCGTCCGCAACGACCGACGCTTCCGGCCTCGCCTTCACCGTTGGATGCTTCGACTTTATGGCTTTCGGGCCGGCGCCCCGCCTCAAAGCAGGAGACGGCGAGGGGGCAGCGGATTGTGGTATCTCGGTGAGCGGGAAGCTCTTGGCCGCTTGCTGCGACGCGAGATCGAGTCCGTTCGTCGACGCGAGCTGCAGGTCTCGTTTGAGATCGTCGCTCATCGCCCGATTGGACGTCGATCCATTTTTCCCGCACGCCGCGAGAACCACTGCCGACGCACCGACTGCGAGCATCGATGATCTCAGAATGGTACGCACGTGTGCCTCCCCCCAAATCGAACCGTGGCTCGGCATGCCGGTGGATGTACGATGCACGTCGAGCGTTGCACGCATCCATAGAGCAGCAGTCACACCAGTGCGCAACCACGTGAAGCGCGTCTTAATGGTCGCCGAAGGAGAATTCGCGTCTCCCTCAGGTGACAATGACGTCTAACACTGAGGACAACTGTCCTCGCGCAACCGGTTGGATCATCCGGGTATAATCCGCAGGCGCGTCAATCCGACAATCCTCATCCGAGACGACATGTCACGCCGGTTTTCGTGGTCGCTGTTGCTTTTTCTCGCAGCGTGCGGCACCAGGAGCGTCGAGCTAACCCCCGTTCAGCGGACGGCGATCGCGAATGAGATCGACGCAAAGGTTCGCGCGGCCTACGATCTGTCGCAGCCGAACCTCGAGCAGCGCATGCTCAGTTTGTACGCCGACACGGGACGCATCGTGTCTGCGTCGGGGGGGCAGGTCGTCGCCTCACGCGACACGCTGGCGAAGGGGATCGAGCTGTTCTGGAAGAACGTGGGCGCGAACATGCGTCAGCCCCAGTGGATATGGACGCATACCTACGTCGACGTCCTATCTCCCGACGCGGCAGTCTTCACCGGGACTTATCGGGTGCCGCACCTCACGCCGCGGGGTCAGCCACACGAGATCGCGGGCGCGATGACGCTTGTGTTCGAAAAACGAGGGGCGAAATGGGGGGTCGTGCAGGAGCACTTGTCGGATTTGGCGGTGGCGCAGCCGATGGACACGACGAGTATGCAAATGCGCAACTGACGCAGCCGTTGCTCACGGGATGGCCCCGGCCGCACCGGCCCGACGAGGGTCCGCCCCGGCAACGACAACTCCATTGCCGATCGCAAGCGCCGCCCCATAGCCCTCGCGCAGCTCGCCGACGAGCGACACGAGACGCGGCCGGTAGCCTAACGAGACGAGGTGCTTCATCACGTCCGGTGAAAAGCCGTCCTCCATCTCGACCCCGATGCCGCCCTCGGTGGCGCCGCGGAAGCCGGGGAGGAAGCGCGGAAGCTCGAGCGCGGCCTGTGGATCGAGGTGGTCATCGATGATGCCGACCAGCGTCTGATACACGGCGGAGGTGATCCAGGCGTTGCCGGCGGCTCCCACGGCGGCGATCGGATGGGGCCTGCGCCCCGCGTCGGCACGGAAGACGATCGTGGGGGCGATCGTGCTGCCATTGCGCGCGAAGGGGAGCCGAGCACCATAGCTGGCGGGATCCGTCCCGTACGACGCGAGCTTGTCGTTATAGATGAATCCCAAGCCTGGCGTCACATAAAAATTGCCGCCCCAGGTGCCTAACGTCTGCGTCACCGCGACGACGTTGCCCTCGGCGTCGGCGACCATGAAGGCGGTCGTGCCGGACGCGTGGTGGAAGCGCGTCGAGTCGTCGTCGGCGGCATCGGCGGCCTTCGGGATGGCGCATGGTAGGGAATCAGCGCGCAACAGCTCTGGGCTCAACGCCTTCCCCGGATCGAAGCATCGCCAGCGCGCGCGCGCCGTGTCGCGACTGGTAAAGGGCACGATGTTCACCGGCCAGAGGCCGGGATCGGCAATCCGATTGCGGCTCGACGGCGCCAGCAGCCACGCCGAGAGCATGGCGTGCAGCGTCGCCGCGTCGTCGAGATAGGGTTTAGGATTTTTAAAGTGCTCGAGGAGCCCGAGCGTGCTCACGATCTGCGCGCCGCCGGCGACGGGCGGCGCACTCGAGTACAACGTGTACCCCCGATACGTGCCGGACACCGGCTCCCGCTCGGCGGCGTAATAGCGCGCAAGATCGGTGAGCTGCATCGCGTTGCCCTTGCCGCGGAGATCGGCAACGATGCGGCGCGCGATCTCGCCGCGATAGAACGCGTCAGCGCCCCCCTTCGCGATCTGCTCCAGTGTCCACGCCAGATCCGGATTGCGTAGCGTGTCGCCGGCGTGGAGTGGTTGTCCGTTGCGAAAGAAAAGCGCGCGGCTGCCATCGTACTTGAGAAAATGCTCACGCTCCGTCGCCAGCGTCGTCGCCAGCCCCTCGCTGACGACGAATCCCTCGCGCGCGGCGTGGATCGCCGGTGCGAGAATGTCCGGCCAGGCGACCTTGCCGCTGCCGTACTTCGTGACCGCGAGGTACATGGCGGCGACGGTGCCGGGTACGTTGGTGAGCACGGGGCCGTCGCCGGGAATCCTCCCGTTCTGAAGCAGCGCGGCATTGCCGAGCCCCGCCTCCTCCGGCACCCGAGTCATGAACTCGATCAACTGCGGGCTCGTCATCGTGTTCCGGTAGACGAGCATCTCGCCGTAGCCGCCCGGCCCGCTGGCGTCCGGTTCGACGACGCCTAACGTGAACGAGACTGCCGCTGCCGCATCGACGACGTTGCCGCCTTTGCGAAGAATCTCGAGCCCCGCGGCGGTTGCGACGGGATGGGCGCTCGAGACCGCAGCGCGACCCGTCGCCGCCTCGCGATACGGCGGCCGCTCGCGCAACAGCTCGTGCAGAGCACCACGGAGCTCGTCCTCGCTCCGCGCCGCGACGACGCGCGGACGATACCTCGCGACGAGGCCCAACCATCGGGCGCGGACGCTTTCGTCCGTGAACAGCGGCGCGATACGCGCGGAAAGCTCGTCGAGCGCGGCGACGTTGTGACGCACGCGTTCGTCGTCGCGGGCGAAGGGCGCCGTCGCCGCGGCGGCAGCGGCGCCGAGTCCCGCGTCCGGCGGCGCCGGCGCATCCACTGTCCAGAGGGCGTTGCCACTTCCCAGTGCATCGTGCGCGTCCCGGTCACCGAGGCGATTCGGGTCCCCATTGTACGCGACGTCCTCGTCAGGCAGCTCGACGAGCGTGAGACGACGACCGTCCGGTGTCCACGCCGCAGCCGCGTGTCGCGCACTGATGAGATTCGAGTAGTGCCCGTCCATGGGCACGACGTACACCCCGCTCCGCGGAACAAACGTCGTATAGAGAAGCCGGTCGCCGTTAGGCGACCAGCTCGGGCGTTCGAGGCCGACCGCGGAGACAACCGTGCTGTCCGCCCCGCGCTGATCCGGGGGCGCCCCGAGCTGTCGCACGACGAGACGCCGGCCATTCTCGGTGACGGTGACGAAGGCGACCCGCGCACCCTCCGGTGAGACCGCCGGCCACCGCTCGGCGACCCGCCCATTCGTTAGGCGGTGCTCGGTGTCGTCGCGCTCGCGGACCCAGATCCGGGCCGCGCTGCCGCGGCCGCGCACAAATAGGACGCGTCCATCCCGCGCCACTGCCGGCTCGCTCTCGTCGTCGGCGGTGCCGATCAAGGGGACCGGCGCGCTCGCGGGGCCGGTGTCGTTCAGCGCGACTTGCCAGATGCCGAAACTGCCGCTGCGGTTCGAGGAAAAGAGGAGCGTTTTGCCGTCCGCCGACCATGCCGGCTCGCGATCCCAACTTGTGCCAGAGGTGACGCGGGTCCATTTCGCGTCTGCCGACACGACCCAGAGGTCGCCACGTACGCTCAGCGCCAGGCGTCCGTCCGCCGAATACGCCGGGTCTCGCGCGCCGGCGACGGCGCGTTCAGCGGAAGGTGCCTGAGCAAGCGTGGCGACGGCTGGCAAAACGAGCAGGACGGCAACGACACGCATCCAACGCTCCAGCTGAAAATGGACGCTGGAAGCTAACGCCGCGCGCTTCAGTCAGCCCGCAGCGCCACGTTCGGGTCCACCCGCGTCGCTCGCATCGCCGGAACGAGACTCGCGAGCACGGCGACGCCGAGCAAGGTCACGGCCGCAACGACGTAAATCAGCGGATCTTTTGGCGAGACCCGATACAGCAGCGGCGCGACGAATCTCCCGGCGACGAGCGCGCTGCCACCGCCGATGACGACGCCGGCGACCGCGATGCGAAGTCCACTGCCGACAACGAGGCGGAGCACGTCACGACCCTGCGCGCCGAGTGCGATGCGCACGCCGAGCTCGTGACTCCGCTGCGTGACGTTGTATGCGATGACCGAGTAGAGTCCCACGGCGGCGAGCAGCAGTGCGAGTCCGCCGAAGAGCGCGAACATCGTCGCGCCGAGACGCCAGGGGCGCACGTTCGGCTCGAGGATTTTCGCCAGCGTCGTCACGACCACGTACGAGACGCCAGGCATGATGCGCTGCAGCTCGCGGCGCACCGTTCCGGCCATGTCGCTGGCGTCGCCGCGCGTGCGCACGAAGAGTCCGTTGCCGGAATTGCCGTGCTGCGCGACCGGCGCGTAGTACTCGAGTCCGGGCGGCTCAGTGAGATTTCGGTCGACGATGTCGGCCGAGACTCCGATGACGGTGGAGCAGGGAACGGTGTCGGCGCCGACGCGAATACACTGACCGAGTGCGTCCGACTTCGGGAATAGTTTACGCGCCATCGTTTGGCTGATGACGAGCACCGGAGGCGCGCCCTCCCGATCGACGTCGGTGAAGCCGCGCCCGCGAACGATGCGCGTTCCCATCGTCGCGAAGTAGCTCGGCGACACGGTGTTGAACAAATAATCACCATGGATCGAGTCGCGCGTCTGCGTGAACAGGTCGTTGCTCCAGCTCATCCAGAAGGGCACGGCGACAGTGAGCGACGCATCCTGTACACCGGGGATCGATCGGGCGCGTTCGACGAGGTCGCGATGCAACGCGATGCCGGCGAGGGAGTCGACCTTCAAGCCGCGCATCTCGATCGAGACGTAGAGGACGTGCGACGTATCGTAACCGAAGTCCAGCGCGTGAACCTGGCGCAGGCTGCGCACGAACAGTCCGGTTCCCACCAACAGCAAAACGGAGAGCGCGCCCTGAAGCACGAGCAGGGCGGTCCGCGTCTTCGAATGGTGGTACGTCCCCTCGCGCGCCCCCGCCTTGAGCGCCGCCGAGACGTCGGTGCGGCGGGCGAGCAGCGCCGGCGCGAGCCCGGTAAGCACCCCAACGCCGAGCGCGGCGATGCCGGTAAAGATGAGCATTCGTGAATCAGCGAGAAGCGACGGCCATTCGACGTCGGGAAGCATCGCCGTGCGCAGGATCGTGCCACCCCACTGGGCCACGACGAGCCCCGCGGCCGCTCCCAGGAGAGCGAGCAGCATACTCTCGGTGAGAAGCTGGACGAGCAGGCGTCCGCGGCTCACGCCGAGCGCGACTCGGACGGCGATCTCGCGGCGGCGGCGGAAGGCGCGCGCGAGGAGAAGATTCGCGACGTTAGCGCAGGCAATGATGAGGACGATGAGGGAGACGCCGACCAGCCAGGTGGCGACCTTGGAATTGGTGCCCTGATTCGGGCCGCGCTCCTTGAGCACGGGTGCGACGATCGCGCGCGGCCGCGCGATGTCGATCGGCGTCGCCTTCTCCTGCGCGAGATAGCTGCGGCGGTACGCGTTGGTGAGGTCGGCGCTGGCGGCTTCGGGGCTGACGCCGGGTTTCCGCCTCACGAACATCTCCATCCAGCTCATATTGTGCGTCGTATACCACTTCGACACGTCGGCCATGCCGCCGCCGAAGATGTCGACGACCCCGGTGGTGATCGGCACGAAAGCGACCGCGCCGATGGGATCCAGACCGACGAAACCGCGCGGTGCGACGCCAACGATCGTATACGTCCGCCTGCCCAACGAAATCGATTTGCCGAGGACATCGGCGCGGCCGCCGTACCGCGTCTGCCAATAGTTGTAGCCGAGGACGGCAACGGTCGCGCCTTCCGGTGTGTGGTCTTCGGAGGGACCGAAGTAGCGGCCGAGCGCGGGCGGCGCGTCGAAGAGGTGCCAGAAGCTCGCGCTCACCATACCGACCCGTCGCTCGGCGGTCTCGTCGCCCGTGCCGACGGCGAGATCGAAGGAGAAGAACGCCGCGGTCTCGGAGAACGACGTCGTGTACTTGGTGAGCTCGACGTAGCGGGTGTAGCTGATGTTGGGGGAAAGACTTTCGACGCCGTCGAAGCGGCGACCGAGGTATACGAGGCTGGTGTGCGACGCGTCGGTGAGGAAGGGCGGCAGACGCAGGAGGAGCCGGTCGACGATGCCGAACATCGTCGCGTTGGCGCCAACGCCTAACGCGAGCGCGAGAACGACGACGAGGGTGAAGGACGGCGCGGCGCGCAAACCGCGCAGTGCGTAGCGCAGGTCCTGGAGGAGGCCACCCCACCATTCGACGCGGCGGACGTGCTCGGCGCGCGAACGATCGATCGATTCGAGCCGGGAGCGCGTGCGCTCGACGTTCCCGAAGCGCCGCTCCGCTTCACGCTGTGCGTCGGTCTCGGACATCCCTCTGCTCATGTAGTGCCTCACGGACATGTCGAAGTGGAAGCGCAGCTCGTCGTCGATCTCGCGCGTGACGCGGCGCGGATCGAGCTCGATCCGGAACAATCGACGTATGCCGCGGGGAAGCATTGTGCGAGTGGCGGGTGGCTAGGCGACCTGGAGGACCTTGAAAACGGCGCGAGCATAACGAGTGAAGACGTCGGCCTGGCTGCGAAGCTGCTTGCGGCCCGCGGCGGTGAGCTCGTAGTACTTGGCTTTCCGGTTGTTCTCGGAGACGCCCCACTCGCTCTCGATCAAGCCGCGTTTCTCCATACGGTGGAGCGCGGTGTAGAGGGCACCCTCCTCGATTTGAAGGTCGTCGTCGGTGGTATCGCTGATCCAGCGCGCGACGGCGTACCCGTGCATCGGCCCCCAGGTCAGGGTCTTGAGGATGAGCAGATCGAGCGTGCCTTGCAGGAGGTCGAGATCCATAGTTCCCCTGAATTGTTCAGGGGAAGTGATGGCGTGTTGCCGGGCTGGTGTCAAGAGACCGGCCTTTTCGGCTCGCTCCGATGTCTCACCTATGCGCTGCTTCGTTTTCTTCTTCGCGCATCCGACCGGCTGCCCGCAGCGCCGCCGTAACGTCGTAGACGGCGTGCACGCCCATCGCGACATACAGAGTGCCTGTCGCCGAGACGAGGCCCTGCATAACGAGGCCGATCGCGAAGACCCAGCCCATGCTCTTCGCGCCCTGCGGATAGTGCACAATCGCGAACGCGGCAGCGCTGATCAATGCCGCGACGAGGAAACTTGCCGTCACCGACGCGAGGAGAACGACGAGCACGCCGCGATAGGCGGTTTCCTCGGCAATCCCCGCGGCGAGCGAGACCGCCAACCAGAGCGCCCACTGACCAGTCGTGCGCGGAAGAAGCTGTCGCATCCAAAGCGCCTTCCGCTCATCAGGCGTCCGCAAATGCCAGGAGAGCGCTCCGGCCGAGAGGAGCAGCGCCAACGCGCCGGCCGCGACGACGATCGTGTCTACATGCAGCCCTGTCCACGACCAAAGTGACATGCGATTCTCGCGCGCCACCGCGAATGCGAAGCCGAACAGCAGCGTCTGAACGATCAGCGCGCGCGTCAGGATGTCGACCTTGCCCAGGGCTTGACGAACCGGGCGGCCAACGATGAGGGACCGGCTGCGCACGGCACCAATCGGCATGACGACCAGGACCAGGAGCACGAACACTGCCGACTGGAGGTCGAGCCTGAGCGGCGTCAGAGGCGGAAATTGAGAGCCGGTGATCATACCTAGATCTTGAGCGACTCGGCTGTGCGCGTCAGCTTGGTCCTTTGGCACCGTACGCCGCGCGACGGATCACGTCAAGCATTACACCTGAATCGTGCCTGAACTCCCCGACATCACCGTTTACATCGAAGCGCTCAACCGCCGAGTCGCTGGCGCCACGCTGCAGGAGGTGCGCTTCAAGAGCCCGTTCCTGCTTCGCAGCGTCGAGCCCCCGATCTCGGCCGCGAAGGGCAAGGTCGTCGTCGACATAAGGCGACTCGGCAAGCGCATCGTTTTTTCTCTGGAGGACGATCTGTTCCTCGTGCTCCATTTGATGATTGCCGGCCGGCTCAAGTGGCGAGCGGCGGAGAAAAAACCCGTCTCGAAGATCGATCTCGCCGCATTCGACTTCTCCACGGGTACGCTGCTGCTCACGGAGGCGGGGACGAAGCGACGCGCCTCGCTGCACGTCGTCTCCGGCGCCGATGCGCTTGCCAACTTCGATCGAGGCGGGCTCGAGGTGCTCGACGCGAGCGTCGCCGAGTTCGCAGAGCGCCTGACGAGTGAAAGTCACACGGTGAAGCGCGCGCTCACCGATCCGCGCCTGTTCAGTGGCATCGGCAACGCGTACTCGGACGAGATCCTCCATCGCGCGAAGCTGTCGCCGGTGAAGCTGACGCGACGGCTCAGCGCGGCGGAAACGAAAACGCTGTTCGACGCCACGCGTGCGACGCTGATCGAATGGACCGATCGATTGCGCGCCGAGACCGGCGATGGATTCCCCGAGAAAGTGACGGCGTTTCGCGAAGCGATGGCCGTTCACGGACGCTACGGCGAGCCGTGTCCGGTGTGCGGCTCGCCAGTGCAGCGCATTCGTTATGCGGACAACGAGACGAACTACTGTCCGACCTGCCAGACGGAGGGCAGGCTACTCGCCGACCGCGCACTTTCGCGTTTACTCAAAGAGGATTGGCCGCGGTCGCTCGAGGAGCTCGAAGAGATCAAACAACGGTGATCGGTGCTAGGCCTGAGCACCTAGCGCCCTGTCAGCCAGCCCATCCAATTGCATGCGTCCTTCGCACACCACGACCGACGTACCGCCGCATCGCACGCCGGTGATCTTTCCACCTCTCTTGTCGACCTCGACCTCGAGAATGCTCGGCCGGCCCATCTCGAAGCCTTGCTCGACCACCCAGCGAAGCGTGCCGTCGAAGCGGGGGTCGCGCGCCGCGAGGTAGCCGCCGAGTCCGACGGCGGCGCTCCCGGTGGCGGGGTCCTCGGGTACACCGATCAGCGGTGCGAACATCCGCGCGTGCACGTCGGACGTCGGGCGTTCGGTGTCCAGGGCAAATACCATAACCATGTTCGTTACATAGCCGCGCAGCGCCTCCTCGAAGAGGTCGGGTTTAACGCGCGCGCGCGTGACGGCCCGTTTATCGCGCAGCGGAACGAACAAAAACGGCGTACCACAAGAGA
The DNA here is from genome assembly GCA_035279645.1 of Gemmatimonadaceae bacterium. GTDB lineage: Bacteria > Gemmatimonadota > Gemmatimonadetes > Gemmatimonadales > Gemmatimonadaceae > AG2. The sequence continues at coordinate 480 of DATEHJ010000662.1, read as the reverse complement.
TGGCCTCGGCGGGCATGTCGCTGCCGACGACGTCATCTGGCGTGAGCGACAACATCGCCGCAAGGCGGTCGGAACGTGGCGGCGGAGCGAGCACTTCGGGCAACTTGGCCACCGCAAGCTGTGCAAAGGTCGGTTTGCCGCCGGAAGCGCGAATCGTGACTGGAATCGGACCGACACCCTCCTCGAGCGTGATGTGCGTTTCGTCGCCAGTGAGCTCGACGGCGCCGATGGTCGCGAGGACGTGAGCGGTGCCAATCGTTGGGTGGCCGGCAAACGACAGCTCGTTGCCGGGGGTAAAAATTCGTACCCGGCAGGTATGCTTCGGATCGGTGGGTGGCAGGACGAAGGTCGTCTCCGAGTAGTTGAACTCTCGTGCGATCCGTGGCATAAGCTCCGGAGCGATTCCCGACGCGTCGGGAAAGACCGCGAGCTGATTGCCGCCGAAGAGGTGGTCGGTGAAGACGTCCGTGGTGAGGTAGC
>DATEHJ010000661.1:0-4304 GCA_035279645.1 Gemmatimonadaceae bacterium | reverse complement strand
AACTTCTCGGCGGTTTCCAAGAAAACCTGGGGAGGCGCCTTTGCCTTCCTGTTGGCATTTTGCGCACCGCCTTCAGGTCTGACTCAGGATGTTCCGGCGCACAATCCTGACGGTATGATTTCAATCAGCGGAACGGTTGCGCGCGCCTCCGCCGACGAACTTGAAATTAGACCTCGGAAGGGAAGCGACGTCATGACGGTGAAACTGGTGCAGCCCTTCCATCTTTACGCCCGCGTTCCCGGCGATTTGTCTCACCTAAAGGACGCGAACTTTGTCGGCGTAACGTCGGTGAAGCAACCCGACGGGACGGAACGGGCATCCGCGATCAGCATTCTTCCGGAGGAAATGCAGGGCGTGGGCGAAGGAAGCTACATGATGAATCAGCCCGCCGGTGCCACGCCGAGCCGCATGACGAATGGCAACGTATCGGCCTCGCGTACGACGAACGGGAAGGCGCCTCAATCCAGAATGTCAAATGGTATTGTCAAGCGCATGGATGCATCGACGCTGACGGTCCAGTATCAAGGTGGTGTCCAGAAAATCACCGTGCCTGCGGATACGCCTGTTCACGAGTATCACCGCACGGCAACCAAACCGGCCGTGGGGGACAGGGTATTTCTATGGTCACGGAAAGCCGCTGACGGATCATTCTCTGCAAGCGCGGGAATTCTGTCGGGTAAGTAGGGTGGGAGCTCAATCGCCACCTACCGCGGATGCCAGTGCCGTCCCGGAACCGCGGCGAGAAGCGACTGCGTGTATTCGTGTCGCGGATCGCCGTAGATGCGCGACGTCTGTCCGTACTCGACGATCTCGCCGTCGTGCATCACCGCGATCGTGTCGCACACCTGTGCGGCGACGCGCAGGTCGTGCGTAATGAACAGCATCGTGAGATCGAGCTGGTCGCGGATGTCGCCGAGCAAACGCAGCACCTGCGCCTGCACCGAGACGTCGAGCGCCGACACCGGCTCGTCGGCAACGAGAATCGAAGGCTCGAGCGCGAGCGCGCGCGCGATGCCGATCCGCTGCCGCTGGCCGCCCGAGAATTCGTGCGGGAACCGATCGGCCGCGCGGCGCTCGAGTCCGACGAGCTCGAGCAGCGCATGCGCGCGCGAAACCGCCTCGGATTCCGGCACGCCGTGCACGATCGGTCCTTCGGCGATCAGTCTTCCGACCGTGCAGCGCGGATCGAGCGAGCCATACGGATCCTGGAATACCATCTGGATGCGCCGCCGATGCGCGCGCAGTTCGCGACGCGAAAGCTTCATCAGGTCGACGTCGCCGCCCACGATGACCGATCCGCGCTCGGCATCGACGAGACGCACGATGCAACGCGCAAGAGTCGACTTGCCCGATCCCGATTCGCCGACGAGACCGAGCGTTTCCCCATGACAAATCGCAAGATCGACCGACTTGACAGCGCGCACCGTGCGGCCCGGGCGCCCGAAGGCGCCGCCGACGTGGTACGTCTTCTCGAGGCCGCCAACCTGCAGGACAACGCGCGCATCCATTTTCATCCGCCGCTCGCGAGGCGCGAGACTCGGAACGGCGGCGATCAGCGACTGCGTATACGGATGCGTCGGCGCGTTCAGCATCTGCTCGGCGGTTCCCGATTCGACGAGCTGTCCGCGCTGCATCACCGCGACGCGATCGGCGATCTCCGCGACGACACCGAAATCGTGCGTGATGAAGAGCACGCCGATGTGCCGCGCGCGCTGGATTTCGCGAAACAGCGCGAGGATGCTCGCCTGCGTCGTGACGTCGAGCGCGGTGGTTGGCTCGTCGGCGATGACGACGGCGGGCTCGAGGATCAGCGCCATCGCGATCATCGCGCGCTGTCGCTGACCACCCGAAAGCTGATGCGGATACGCGCCAAGCAGTCGATCGGAGTCGGAGAGCCGCACCGATTGCAGCATCGCGACGATGCGCTCGGTACGATCGCGACGCGAAAGCTTCATGTGAAGGTCGAGCATCTCGTCGATCTGCGCGCCGATCGTCTTCACTGGATTGAGCGCGGTCATCGGCTCCTGGAAGATCATAGAGACGCGGCTGCCGCGAATCTCGCGCATCCTTGATGGCGTCGCGCGCAACAAATCCTCGCCTTCGAGCAGGATCGATCCGGCGCTTGCACGAACGTGATCGGGAAGCAGGCCCATCACCGCGCGCGCCATCACCGATTTGCCGGAGCCCGACTCGCCGACGACGCACAGGATCTCGTCGCGAGCGAGTGTGAGGCCCGCATTCGACACCGCTTGCGGCCGATCGGCCCAGTGCGGAAGGTCGACGGTCAGACCGCGGATGTCGAGGATCGGCGCGGCCGGCATCAGAGTCGCCTAAGGCGCGGATTCAGCGCGTCGTTCAAGCCGTCGCCAACTAGGTTGATCGCGAACACCGTCACGAGGATGGCGACCCCTGGGATCGCACACAGCCACCACGCGCGCTGCAGGAAATCACGCGCCGCACCGACCATGAAGCCCCAGCTCATCACGTTCGGATCGGAGAGACCGAGGAACGAGAGCGCAGATTCGGTGAGGATCGCAGTCGCGACGAGCAGCGAACCGGTGACAATGATCGACGACACGCAGTTCGGCAGGATGTGGCGGACGATGACGCGCGCGTCGCTCATTCCCATCGAGATGCATGCCTCGACGAACTCGCGGTTGCGAAGCGCACGAAACTCGCCGCGGACAAGGCGCGCCATCGGCGGCCACGCTACGACCGCGATCGCGAGGATCACGCTTCCGATCGACGGCGACAGGATCGCGACGACGAGGATCGCGAAGAGGAACGAGGGGATCGTCTGGAACATTTCGGTGAGGCGCATCACCAACTCGTCGACGCCGCCGCCGTAGTAACCCGCAACACCGCCGAGCAGCACACCGAGCAGCGTTGCGAACAGCGTCGCGACGAGACCGATCATGAGCGAGGTGCGTGCCCCGTAGACGATGCCGGCGAGCTCGTTTCGCCCGAGCATGTCGGTGCCGAGCGCGAATTGGCCGAACGGCGGCGAGAACGGGGGGCCGGCGAGCTCGAACGGGCCTTGCTGAAAGAGCACCGGTCCGACGAGCGCGACCGCGACGATGAGAACGAGGACGACGAGGCCCACGAGCGCTGCGCGATTTCGCGCGAACCGCTGCCACAGCTCCCGTGCATGAGCATGCCATGGACGCACGGGTTCCGGCGTGGCGACGACCGCGTTCAGTTGTGCGCTCATCGCAACCGAATCCTGGGATCGAGCAGCGTATAGATCAAGTCGACGATGATGTTGACGACGATCACGAGGCACGCGGCGACGAAGAAGATGCCGAGCAGCAGGTTTAGGTCGCGAGCGAACAGCGCCTTGAAGGCGAGAAGCCCGATGCCCGGCCAGCCGAAGACGGTCTCGACGACGACCGAGCCACCGAGCAGATTGCCGATCTGGACGCCGGCCATCGTCACGACGGGAAGGCTCGCGTTGCGCAGCACATGGCGATATGTGATCGCGCGCTCGGTGAGACCCTTGGAGCGCGCGGTCACCACGTAATCCATGCCGCGCTGCTCGAGCATCGACGAGCGCATGAGCCGCACGTAGAGCGCCATGTAGAAGAGCGATAGCGTGATCGCCGGCATCACGAGGTGGCGCGCAACGTCGCCGACCTTCTGCCAGCCCGTGTAGAACGCAGCGATGTTGACCATGCCGCTCGTCGGAAGCCAGCGCAGGTCGATCGCGAAGACCACGATCAGCATCAGCCCCACCCAGAACAGCGGCGTCGCGTACGACACGAGCGCGAACACGGAGATCGCGTTGTCGCCAAGCGAGCCGGGACGACTGGCCGCGAAGATGCCGAGCAGGATGCCGAGGCCGATCGATAGCACGATCGTCGTTCCCATGAGCAACAGCGTCGGACCCAGGCGCTGCAAGATGAGATCGCGGACCGGCATGCCCTCGCGAAACGAGTAGCCCAGGTCGAACGTGACGACGTTCTTCAGATAGTCGAGGTATTGGACGTAGAGCGGCTGGTCAAGGCCGAACTGGTGTCGCAAATACGCCATGTACTGCGGCGTGGCCGAGCCCGCTTCGCCGGCGAGAACGTCCGCCGCGTTGCCCGGCGCGAGATGCACGAGCAGGAAGTTCAGCGTGACGATCAGAAGGATCGTCGGGACGGCTTGTGCTATACGCAGCCCGACGTAGCGGGCGCGGTCACGCGCGACGCTCATGGGCACCGATTTCGCGGTCCCGCGCCTATCCCTCCATATGCACCTGATTGAACGGCGAATACGTGCCGAGCGGACTCACGATGAGGTCCTTGAACTTCGTGTCGTAGACG
>DATEHJ010000660.1:0-2454 GCA_035279645.1 Gemmatimonadaceae bacterium | reverse complement strand
GAAGTCTGGATTGATCGTCGCATCGACGGTAACATTGGACGCGACGCGGTACTTCATGTCGCCGCCCGCCGAGACAGTGTTAGGGTTTATGAATTGATTGTGGGAAATGGTCGACGCACGTTTGGTGACCACATAGGGCATCGCCTCGAGTCGTCGCGGCACCTCGAGGTTCGCGAGCCCCTCGAGCGTGCCGAGCTGCGAGAGCAGATCCGCTTTCGATGGGCTGAACAGCGGCCAGGAGACGCGCTCGTTGTACCGATAGATGTCGCGGTCGATCGTGAAGCCGAAGGTGTGAACCCGCTGGGTGCCGTAGCGGAGCTGCGATAAGGGAATGCGAAACTCGGCGGTCCATCCTAACGAGTCGACCGTCGTCGCGACGTCCCAGACCGCGTCCCACGCCAAATCCTCGTTGCCGCCGTTGGAGAGTTGGCCGTCGAGCTTGACGCCGCCTGGCGTGACGCCGAACTCGTACCCCGTCCGCTTGTCGTGATAGGAGTCGATGAAGATCCAGATCTTGTCCGATGCGCCGTACGTGTCTCGGCGCTCGAGCACGCTCATGATGCTATCTGGATGCGGGTCGAACGCGCGGACGAAGACGTAGAGGTCCGACGCGTCGTACGCGACCTTCGCTTCCGTTTTGAACCTCGGCTTCTTCCCTTCTATCGGCTGCCACTGGGTGAAATCCGTAATCGGCGGCGCATCACGCCAAACGGGGTCGTTGTCTCTCCCGTCGATGACCGGCGCCCGAGTGGCATGAACAGCGACCGCGGCGTTGGGAACTCGCGCGGTGTCTCTCTGCCCAGCCTGGATCGCCGCACTGGCAAGTGTGAGAAGGATGAGCATGCCTGGGTGTCATCCCGAGCGAAGCGGTCTTGTCATCCCGAGCGAAGCGAGGGATCTGCACTTCCCTCGCACGGTTGGGACACATGAGCGAGAATTTCCCCCTATCGACTGGCGTCCAACTTCGTGACAGCCTAGATCCTTCTGCGATGAGAGACGAGGTCCTGATCGTTGGCGCCGGTCCGACCGGCTTGGTCATGGCACTGTGGCTGACCAAGATCGGCATCAGGGTAAGGATTATCGACAAGGCTCCGGAACCAGGAACCACATCCCGAGCGCTCGCCGTTCAAGCCCGGACACTCGAGCTCTATCGGCAACTCGATCTCGCCGATGCGGTGATTGCCCGCGGGTTGAGGGCCGAGGCCATGAACATGTGGGTTCAGGGAGAGCGCAGGGCTCGCGTGCCCTTTGGCGCGATCGGCGCCGGGATGACGCCCTATCCGTATCTGGAGATATTTCCTCAGGACGAACATGAGCGACTTTTAATCGAGCGCCTCGAGGCGCTCGGCGTGTCGGTGGAGCGGCAAAGCGAGCTCGTCGCATTCTCCGACGACGGTGAGCGGATCAAGGCGCGCATCCACACGGCGGGCGGCAAAGAAGAAGTGTCTGAATCCAGTTACGTCGTGGGCTGTGACGGCGCGCGCTCGACGGTACGTCAGCAGATCGGTGTGAATTTTCCGGGCGGCACGTATCGACAGGTCTTCTACGTCGCCGACGTCGAAGCGAGTGGGTTGGCCGTGAATGGAGAGCTGAACGTCGCTCTGGACCGTGCGGACTTCATTCTCGTGTTCCCGATGACTGGAAAAGGACGAGTGCGTCTGGTTGGCGTCGTGAGCGACCAAAGGGCAGAGCATGAGGAAACACTAACGTTCGGCGACGTATCCCAAACCGTGATCGACGCGTTGCAGATTCACGTCGACAAGGTGAACTGGTTCTCGACGTACCGCGTCCATCACCGCGTTGCGGACCATTTCCGGAAGGGGCGCGCCTTCCTCGCCGGCGACGCGGGGCACATCCACAGCCCCGCCGGCGGACAAGGGATGAACACCGGTATCGGGGACGCAATCAACCTGGCTTGGAAACTGGCGGCCGTGGTGCGCGACCAGGCACAAGACGAGCTACTCGACAGCTACGAGGCCGAGCGGATTGGATTTGCCCGCCGCCTCGTGCAGACCACCGATCGCATCTTCACCTTCGCTACCGCCGAGGGGCACGTCGCCGACTTCGTACGGACGCGCGTCGCACCGTTCGTGCTGCCGATTGCGACCCACATCGGCGCCGCAACGGAGTTCATGTTTCGCACCGTCTCCCAGACGATGTTGAACTATCGCAACGGGCCGCTGTCCGAAGGTAAAGCCGGCGACGTCCAAGGCGGGGACCGGCTGCCCTGGGTTGCCATGGATGGCGTCGACAACTACGACAGCCTGTCCGCTATCAGCTGGCAGGTGCACGTCTACGGAACCGCGAAAGACAGTCTCGTGCACTGGTGCGCAGCGCGTGGAATCCCGCTCCACGCATTCCCATGGGCCGCGCCGCACGAGGATGCTGGATTGGCCCGAGACGCGGCGTATCTCCTGCGCCCCGATACATATGTCGCCATGGCGGAACCATTCG
>DATEHJ010000659.1:0-9220 GCA_035279645.1 Gemmatimonadaceae bacterium | reverse complement strand
CGTGCAGCTGATCTCCGACTACGGACGCGCGCTCGCGCTCACTGCCGCAGCTCTCCTTCTCCTCGGCGCAGTGATATGGTGGACACGCCGAAAAAAGACAAGCAAACCCTGATCGACCCGAATACGCTGCGTCCCTTTCTGCTGGAGCGCTTTCTGGATTTTCTCGCGCTCGAGCAGGGCGCTTCACCGCGGACGTCCGAGGCGTATCAACTCGACGTCGAGCGCCTCGTGCTGTACGTGATCTCGAAGGGCGCTCGCACGCCGAGCGATATTTCCAGCCGCGTGCTACGCGAGTTCGTCTATCATCTCAAGGATCTGGGGCTCGCGCCGGCATCGATTCGTCGCAACGTCTCCTCGGTGCGCACGTACTTTCGATTCCTGCTCGCGGACGGAAACGTGGTGCGCGATCCGAGTGAACGGCTCGAGACGCCGAAGCGCTGGCGTTCACTGCCGGATGTTCTGAGTATCGACGAAGTCGGGCGACTGCTCACGGCGCCGAGCCTGGACGAGCCATTCACCTTTCGCGATCGCGCGCTGCTCGAGCTGGCGTACGGCGCAGGTTTGCGCGTGTCGGAATGGATCACGTTGGGCGTGCGCGATGTTCTCTTCGAGGATGGTCTCGTGCGCGTGTTCGGGAAGGGAAGCAAGGAGCGCCTGGTTCCGATCGGGCGATCCGCGATCGGCGCCGTAGCAATTTATCTTCGAGAGCTTCGGCCGCGACTCGAGCGCGGCGAAGGAAAGGGAATCTTGATCCTCAATGCCCGCGGCCGACCTCTCTCGCGCATGGGTGCCTGGAAGATTCTCAAGCACCACGTCGAGAAGGCGCGGATCACCAAGCACGTGTCGCCGCACACGCTGCGTCATTCTTTCGCCACGCACCTCCTCGAGGGAGGCGCCGATCTCCGCGCGGTTCAGGAGATGCTCGGGCACGCCGACATCTCGACAACGCAGATTTACACGCACGTCGACCGCGAGTATCTCAGAGCGGTCCACAAGCAGTACCATCCGAGGGCGTAAGAGGACCACGCCGAGAGATCCGATGCTCCTCGTCATCGACAACTACGACTCGTTCACCTACAACCTGGTGCAGTACCTCGGTGAGCTCGGGGCCGACATCGACGTGCGCCGAAACGACGCCATGACCGTCGATGAAATTGGCAAGCTGGCGCCTTCGGCGATCGTGCTCTCACCGGGACCGTGCGCCCCAGCCCAGGCGGGCATCACCGTCGAGGCGATCCGTCGATGGGGGAGCAGTATCCCGATTCTGGGCGTGTGCTTGGGTCATCAGGCGATCGGTGAAGCCTACGGCGGCCGTGTCGTGCGCGCCGATCGCGTTATGCATGGGAAGACCTCTCAGGTGGAGCACGACGGCAAGGGCGTCTTCGTGGGACTACCCTCACCGCTCGAGGTCATGCGCTATCACTCCCTCGTCGTGGAACGAAGTTCGCTTCCAGACTCCCTCGAGGTGGTCGCCCGCGCCGCCGGGGACCCGAACGAGATTCACGGCGTCCGTCACCGTAAGCATCCGGTGTATGGCGTCCAGTTCCACCCGGAGTCAGTGATGACGCAGCACGGCAAAGCACTTCTCAAAAACTTCCTGGAGCTCGCACATTGAGCCTCCGCGCGTGCCTCGCGCCGCTGCTCTTCGCCGGCGCGATCGCAGGCGCGCGAGTGAATGCTCAACAGGTCATCGTTCGCAGCGTCGGGCCGGGACCAATTGGTCCACGTCTCATCGCCGCGCTCGCCGGGCCGCATGACCTCATTCGCCCGGCACCAACTGCCGCGCTCCTGCCGCGCGACTCAGCGTACCCGCGCACGGTCATCATCCTGCGTCGCGACGCGGTGATCGAGGGTCGCGTGCGCGGGGACGTCATCGTCGTCGGCGGAAACGCGTTCATGCATCCCGGCGCGATCGTGGACGGTCGCGTCGTCGCCATCGGCGGTGGTGTTTACCAATCGATGCTTGCCATCGCGCGCGACGGAACCGAGAGCTACCGCGATTTCACCTTCGACGCGGAGTCCAGCGGCGCGACATACGCGCTCGTCTATCGTCCGCTGCGACTGCGGCCGTCGCCGCCGGTCTCGTTCCCCGGCGTTTATGGAATCCGAATCCCATCGTACGATCGGTCTGATGGGCTGTCTCTCCCATTCGGTCCGACTATCTCGCTCGACACCGGCCGTTACGAGCTCACGCCAACCGTCACCTATCGCTCGAATCTCGGCGCCTTCGACCCTGCACTCGACGGAGACCTCACACTTGGACGACGAGCGCGCGCGCACATCTTTGTCGGCCGAACCACGCTGACGAACGACGATTGGATCTGGTCCGATCTCGTGAATTCCGCCGCGACGATTTTCCGCGGTCTCGATACGCGCAACTACTACCGCGCGAATCGCGGCGAAGTCACGGTGTACCGCCTCTTCGAGAGTGCGTACACAGTTTTCGAGCCTTTCCTCGGCGCGCGCGCCGAGCGCGATCAATCGGTCGGACCGGACTCGTTCGCAACGGGCGGACCATGGAGCATCTTCGATCGAACCTCGGTCGACGGGATGCTTCGACCGAATCCGCCGATTGTCCCTGGTGACCTGAGTTCGGCGCTCCTCGGCGCTCGATTTGGCTGGGAGAACCAGCGCGTACGCGCGACGTTCGTTCTGAGCAACGAGGGCTCGGCATTCAACGTCGGCTCGCTGCGCTTCGTGCAGTCGACGCTGAGCGGCGAGATTCGCTTCCCGACGTTCGGTACGCAGCAATTCTCGTGGAGCACGCACGTCGTTTACACCTTCGGCGACACCGCGCCGCCACAGCGCTGGAGCTACCTCGGCGGCTCCGGCACCCTGATCACACTCCCGCTGCTGTCGCTCGGCGGCGATCGACTGGTCTACTTCGAGAGCGACTACGAAGTCCCCATCGAACGCGTTGCTCTTCCGCTGCTTGGAGCACCAATGCTCACGCTGCGCCACATCATCGGCTCCGCCGGCGTCGCTACGCTGCCGGCCTTGGATCAGAATCTTGCCTTACGCGTATCGCTGAGCTTCTTGCGAGTTGACGTCGCCGTGGACCCTGCGCGACGAAGTTGGAAGTTTGGCTACGGTTTGTCCGCCGCTCGGTGATCAAGGGCGAGGACACGTCGGGCGGCCCGATTTGCCTTCAACCGCGTCCCCAAATACATTGCCCGTCGTGATTGACGCGGCCCCTTTGCGCTCCGAGCGCCGCGCGTGAAGACGCTCGCCGTGATCCCAGCCCGACTGGGTGCGAGCCGCCTCCCCCGAAAACCTCTTCGCCTCCTCGCTGGTCTGCCGCTCGTCGTACGCGTTTGGCAACGCGTAGAGAGCATGCGCATCGCCGATAGATGCGTGATCGCCACGGACAGCGACGAGGTCGTCGATGCAGTTCGACCGCATGGAGCGGAAGCGCTGCTGACGTCGCCGGAGCATGCATCCGGCACAGATCGCGTGGCGGAAGTCGCGGCGCGACCCGAGTTTCGCGCTTTCGACGCGATCGTCAACGTGCAGGGCGACGAGCCGTTCGTCACCGAGGCGGCGCTCCGTGGAGCTGTGAACCAAGTCACTTCCGGCGACTTTCCGCTCGGTACCTCGGCAGCGCGCGCACCGGCGACGATACTGGATGAGCGCAACGTCGTGAAGGTCGTCGCTGCCGATGACGGTCGGGCAATGTATTTTTCGCGGGCGGCCATTCCGTTCTTGCGTGACGCGGCGGAAGCACAGCTACGCGACACGCGCGTCTGGCAGCACATCGGCGTTTATGCCTACGCGCGCGACGCGCTCGCTCGATGGGTCTCGCTTCCGCCACATCCGCTCGAGCAGATCGAGCGCCTCGAGCAACTCCGCCCTCTTGCTGCGGGAATAGCGATGGGAGTCGCGCTTATCGACGAACGACCAGCCGTGGGCGTCGACACACTCGACGACCTGGCACGAGCAAACGCTGACTGGAAAGATCTCAACGGACGGAGCTAATGAATTCGACGCGACAACAGACGACGAAATACGTGTTCGTAACGGGGGGCGTGGTCTCCTCGCTCGGCAAGGGAATCGCCTCCGCTTCACTCGGACGATTGCTCGTCGAACGAGGCCTGCGAGTGACCATGCTCAAGTTCGATCCGTATCTCAACGTCGATCCGGGCACCATGTCGCCCTTCCAACACGGCGAGGTGTTCGTCACCGATGACGGCGCCGAAACCGACCTAGACCTAGGCCACTACGAGCGGTTTATCGACCGCTCCCTCTCCCAAGCCAACAATGTGACCACGGGGCGCATCTACCTCAACGTCATCACGAAGGAGCGCCGCGGGGAATACCTCGGTTCCACAGTGCAGGTCATTCCGCACATCACCGACGAGATCAAAGGGGCGATACGGCGGCTGGCGCCCGAGAACGACGTCGTGGTTGTGGAAGTCGGCGGGACCGTTGGCGACATCGAGTCGCAGCCGTTCCTCGAAGCAATCCGTCAGTTCCGCCACGACGTCGGACGCGAGAATGCGATATTCATTCATCTGACGTTGGTGCCCTACATTGCGGCCGCGGGTGAGTTGAAAACAAAACCGACGCAGCACTCCGTGCGCGAGCTCATGGAGCTCGGAATCCAGCCCGATCTCCTCATCGTCCGCACCGAGCGCCCGATCTCCGACGAGATCAAGCGCAAGATCGGCTTGTTCTGCAACGTCGAGTTCGGGGCGGTAATCGAGAGTCCCGACGTGCGAACGATTTACGAGATCCCCCTCGTCTTCCACGAGCAGGGGCTCGACGCGAAAGTCGTACAAAAACTCGGCCTCGAGACGCCGGATCCCAACCTGTCGAAGTGGCGCGAGCTCGTTCAGCGTGTGCTTACGCCTCATAATCAAGTTCGTATCGCGGTCGTCGGCAAATACACGGAATACGCCGATAGCTACAAGAGCGTGCTCGAGTCGCTGATTCACGGCGGCATCGCCAACGACGTTGGCGTCGACGTGAACTGGATCTCCAGCGAGGCCTTCCCCGACCCCGCGACCGCGGCGACGCTCCTCGCCGGTTACGACGGTCTGCTCGTCCCGGGCGGCTTCGGCGTGCGCGGCGTCGAGGGGATGGTCGAGGCGATCCGCGCCGCGCGCGAAACGGGTCTGCCCTTCTTCGGAATCTGCCTCGGCATGCAGACCGCGATCATCGAGTTCGCGCGCAACGTCTGCCACCTCGAGGACAGCCACTCTTCGGAGTTCGCCCCGGAGTGCGACAACGCTGTCATTTCACTCATGGAGTCGCAGCAGCACGTGACCGACATGGGCGGAACGATGCGGCTCGGCGCTTATCCTTGTCGCCTTGCCCGCGGTTCGCGCGCCGCGGAGGTGTACGGCGTGCCCGAGGTGAGCGAGCGACACCGTCATCGTTATGAAGTCTCTAATCGCTACCGCGAACTGTTCATGCAGCACGGCATGCGGTTGAGCGGACTTTCGCCCGACGGTCAGCTCGTCGAGATCATCGAGTTAGCGTCGCATCCATGGTTCATCGGCTGCCAGTTCCATCCCGAGCTGCAGTCGCGTCCAACGCGGCCGCACCCACTCTTTGCCGGCTTCATTGCCGCGGCGGCGAAGGTCGGTCGCCGGCGTGAAGGTCGCGCCGGTGAACGGCCGCTCGTCGAAGCAGCGGACTGACTCCGAAATGGTTCGCTTTCCCACCGATGCGCTGTTTCTCATTGCTGGCCCATGCGTGCTCGAGACCGACTCGCTGAATCTGCGCGTCGGTGAGCACCTGGCACGTCTCGCCGAGCGCGTACCGGGTGGAATCATTTACAAGGCGAGCTTCGACAAAGCGAATCGCTCGAACAAAGATGCCGCGCGCGGTCCAGGCCTCGAGGAGGGGCTCGAGGCCCTCGCGCGCGTCCGCGAGAAAACCGGTTTGCCAATCCTGACCGACGTCCATCTTCCAGAACAGTGCGCTGCCGCTGCGCAAGTTGTCGACGTCCTGCAAATCCCTGCCTTCCTCTGTCGGCAAACTGATCTTCTCGAGGCGGCAGGCGCGACAGGCAAGCCCGTGAATATCAAAAAAGGCCAGTGGATGCACGCCGAAGGCATGAAAGGGGCCGTCGACAAGGTCCGCGCCGCCGCGTTAGGCGCACGCTCCACGCTCGATGCTCAAAGCTCGACCCAAATTGCACTCACCGAGCGTGGAACATTCTTTGGCTATGGCGACCTCGTCGTCGACATGCGCGGCTTTGCGCGGATGCGAGCCGCGTGCAGCGTTCCCGTCATCTTCGACGCGACGCATAGCGTTCAGCAGCCGGGGAAGGGTGTCCGTGGGGCGAGTGGTGGGGCGCGCGAGTTCATTCCGCCACTCGCGCAGGCCGCCGTCGCCGCCGGCGCTGATGGCCTCTTCATGGAGACGCATCCCGACCCAGATCACGCGCCGAGCGATGGTCCGAACATGATCCCTCTCGAGAAGCTCAACGGCCTCGTCGAGCGCCTGGTGGTACTCTGGGAGCTCGCGCGCCGGTGACGCCCTCAATGGAACTCGATCCAGGAACCGCCCGCGCGATCCGTCTCGTCGGCATCGACGTCGACGGCGTGCTCACCGACGGTGGGATTTATCTCGGCGCCGTCGACGGCAAACCGCTCGAGTTCAAGCGCTACGACATTCAGGACGGCCTTGGCATTCACTTTCTGCGCAAGGCCGGCATACGCGTCGCCATCGTCACGGGACGCGTCTCCGATAGCGTTAGGCTCCGCGCCTCGGAGCTCGAGATCGAGGACGTCGCGCAGGACGGTTATGCGCGGAAGCTGCCAGCCTTACGACGGATCCTCGAGCGCCACAAGATCGCGCCCGAGCAGACCGCGTTCATCGGCGACGACTTTCCCGACCTTGCGATCCTGCGAACTGTTGGGTTACCGATCGCCGTGGCTAACGCCGTTCCCGAAGTGGCGAGCGTGTGTCGTCTAACGCTCTCCAGGAGCGGCGGTCGAGGGGCAGTGCGTGAGTTCGCCGAACTCTTGCTTAAGGCGCGCGGCGAGTGGGAGACGCTCTACGAGGCGTATGTCGTCGAGCGCGCCGCCGATGGCAAGGACGGGGGTCGCGGCGCCAAGTCGCGTCGTCCCACGAAGCGCGCATCACGCGGAAGGGATCGCTGATGAAGCAGGGCGAGATTGTCGACCGCGGTCGACGCGTGCTGCGCCTGGAGAAGGAGGCACTCGCCGCGCTAGAGGGCAAACTCGGCGAGGAGTTCGCGCGAGCGGTCGAGCTCATGCACACCTGCAAGGGACGTCTCATCGTCTGCGGCGTTGGCAAGTCTGGCCTCATCGGTCGCAAGATCGCGGCAACGCTCACGTCGACTGGATCGCCCGCGTCTTTCCTCCATCCGGTCGACAGCGTCCACGGCGACCTCGGCATCGTCGGCGAGAATGACGTAGCGATCCTCATCTCCAAGAGTGGGGAGTCCGATGAGCTGCTCGCCCTGGTTGCACATCTAAAGGGCTTCGGCGTTCGCATCATTGCCATTACCGGCGACGTTCGGTCGGCACTCGCCAGGCACTGCGACGTGGTGCTCGATGCGAGTGTAAAAGAGGAGGCTTGTCCGCACGACCTGGCTCCGACGACGAGCACGACTGCCGCGCTCGCGCTCGGCGACGCACTTGCCGTAGCGCTGCTCGAGGAAAAGGGCTTCCGGAAGGAAGACTTTGCGCGAATTCACCCTGGCGGAGCCCTCGGCCGTCGCGATCTGGTAACGACTGTCGACCAGATAATGCTTCGCGACCAGCTCCCGATCCTCCGAGACGGAGACACGATGCGGGAGGCAGTCGTCATGATTGCGAGGCGCCGCGGCATTGCCGTCGTCGTCGACGCACGAACGCGCGTCGATGGGGTATTGACCGCGGGAGATCTCAGCCGGCTCGTCGATCAGGCTGGTGACTTTCTCTCTGCCGCCGTCCGCGGCGTCATGACGCGCAGTCCCAAACTGGCTCGCGCGGGAGAGCTCGCGAGCGCCGTCGTCTATCGCATGGAGCAGCACGGAATCATGGTGATGCCCGTTGTGAACGAAAATGAGGAACTCGTGGGCGTCGTGCACTTGCACGACCTGATGCGAGCGCGCGTCGTATGAGTCCGGCCGATCGCGTTAGGCATCTTGCCGCCTGCGTCGTCGTTGCGTGCGCTGTCGCCGGCGCGGGCGCCTGCACCGACACCAAGGGCCCGCCGGTCAGCCCGACGTCCGACGCAGACACCGCCGAGCAGATAGGCTTTGGCGTGCGAACGCTGCTCACCGCCAACGGCGTACAGAAGGGAGATCTCCTGGCCGACACAATGTATGTGTTCAACGACCAGACGAAATTCGACTTCCGCAATGCACGCGTGAAGTTCAACACGGAGACCGGCGCACCAAACGGAACGATGCGCGCCGATAGAGGCATCTATGACACGCGCACCTCTATCCTCGAGGGTTTTGGCAACGTCGTCGTCACGACGCTCGACGGAAAAAGGCTCACGTCCCCGCATCTCAAGTTCAATCAGCTCGCGAACGAGGTTACCAGTGATACCTCGTTCCAGCTCAAAGCGGGGGAACGCGAACAGCGGGGAATCGGCTTCACCGCGGATCCGGACCTCAAGCACTTCCGTTGTTTCCGAGCGTGCGGGGGTAGCGCACCGATCACCTTGCCGGGCACGTAATGCGGCGAGCGTTGGTCACCGCGGCCATTGCGTGCGCGACGATTGTGTCCTCAGCACAGGCGCAAGATCGCACGCGCTGTACGACCAAACCACTGCCCGACACACGCCTTAATAGCGTGAAGCTCCCGAGCGGGGAGTACAACACTTTCGTCGGCGGTGGGCTCATTGTGACTTGTCCCAGTCGCGGCATCACGCTCAAGTCCGACAGCGCGGAGCTTTATGGCGACGAAAAGCGTGACTTCCTCGTCGGCCACGTGAGCTACGACGAGCCTCGGCTCAGCCTCACCTCGGACTTTCTCACGTACTACACGTCGGAAGAGCGCATCGTTGCCCAGGGCAACGTGCACGGCCGTCTGCCAACTGGATCGACCCTCGTCGGCCCGCTCGTCGATTACAAGCGTCTCGTCCCGCGCCTTCGCACACGAGCCCAGACGCTCGCGACCGGCCGCCCGACGGTGACTATCGTCCAGCGCGATACGTCGGGTAAGGAGCAGCCCCCGATCAACGTCGTTGCCAACACCATATTCATGGATGGCGATAGCTTGATCTACGGGTCGGGATCCGTGCAGATCACCCG
>DATEHJ010000658.1:0-2468 GCA_035279645.1 Gemmatimonadaceae bacterium | reverse complement strand
GGCCCTCTGAGCATCACCCCACGCACCGCGCCTTCGATCATCCGGTTTACCGCAGCCAGCGATAGTCCGCCCGAATCGGTTGCGGGGATTGTCGCGAAGCCGATCGCCGAGGCTTTAGGATAGCGCGCGAAGATCTGCTCGAAGAGTCGCGCGAGCTCAACGCTCGATGGACCGTTAGGCACCTTGTTCACGTGCCCCATCACCTCGCGCGGGTCGAGCACGTCCATGTCGATGTGAACGTAGATCTTGTCGACATTGCGACTCAGCCGGTCGAGTTGCGCGAACACGGCCGGCGTCGCGTTGCGCAAATCGTCGACGCTGAGTTGCGCGATGCTCGACTTGTCCAGGAGTTCTCGTTCCAATGGATCGGTGAGCCGGACACCGCCCATGACGACATTGTGGTCGTCGAGCGCTGGATCGAGCCTTGCCTCGACGCGCATGCGCTGAAGCGCGCGCCCCGTCGCGACGGCGACCGGCATGCCGCCGAGGTTTCCGCTCCGTGTTGTTTCGGGCGTGTTGAAGTCCGGGTGCGCGTCGAGCCAGAGCATGCCGATCTTGATCGGTTGACCCATCGGCCCGGAGTGCTGTAATCCGCCGACGAGCCCGGGCATCGACGGACACGTGGCCTCGAGTCCGACTGTGAACCAACCCTCTCGCTCGTTCTCGGCGACGATGTCGGCGAAGTGGCCAAGGGCCATGCTGAGTCGCTTCCAGCCGCCGTATTCGGTGTCCTGCTGCGCCGTGAGCTTCACCTCCGACACGCGCACGGTGGCACCGGCCTGCGTGAGCCACGTCTGGATGCCGCCGTCGGCCATCGTCGTCGGTCCGACTGATGTGCCGTTAGGCAGGAACGGTTGCTTCACGAGCGCGACTCGGAGGTGGCCGTTGGCGTCAGTGTAGCGCTGCGCCATCGCGCACTGTGTCGCGATGATGGACGCAGCGCTTGCGAGGAGACTAGCGACGCACCTCATGCCAGATTTGGAATAGCTACTTTGCCGCCGCCGGGAAGGCCGGCAGCTTGCCGACATCGCGCGCGTCATGCTGGATGATCACCGTCGCGTGCAGATTTGTCGCGATCTGCTTGAAACGATCGAGAGAGGCCAGCGTCGCCGCACGATCGGTGTTGAAGCTCGGCACGCCGTTCGAGTCGTAATTCTCGTGGAAGTGGGCGAGGTCGCCGGTGATGAGCACCGGGCCCATGTCGTGAAGCCTAACGAGCAGACTGTGATGCCCCGGCGTGTGACCGGGGGTGTTGAGGACGACGACGGTTCCGTCGCCGAAGACGTCCTTGTCGCCGGGAAGCGGCTCGACCTTGCCTCCGCCCGAGATCCAGTTCGCGAATGGCGCAGTCGTCGCCGCCGGGGATTTCGAGTCACTGACGACGTCCCAGTCGCCCTTGCCGATGAGTAGCGTCGACTTTGGGAACGCGCTCACCTGCCCTGTATGGTCTCCGTGGTAGTGACTGATGCCGACGTACTTGACCTGGTCGGGGGTGAGCTTGAGCTGTCCGAGGAGATCGACGAGGCTCGTTTTGGGCGCGCTCGGCGTCGCGCCGACGGGGTTGCCCGTGTCCCACACCATGTAGTCGTCGCCGTGCTTGATGAGGTAGCAGCTGAATGTCAGTTGCACCTTCAAGCCGCTGTACGCGTAGGTGTCGGACATCCGTGCGCCGACGTCGCTCGGCGCGGTGCTGGTGCCGCAGTCGAGCCGTGTGAGCGTCACGGCGGGCGAAGTCTGAGCCGATGCTGACGAGTTACCCTGGACAATCGCGCCAGCCGTGAGTAGTAGCGCGAGTGGTAGGCGATTCATGATCAGTGTTCCGTGAAGGGTGGGGGTGGGGAACCACGCAGGAAGATGCAGCCATCCGCGCAGCGAGGCTAGCGTCGTGGGCGCGCTTCTCCACAGAATGAGGAAGACCAAAGATCAAGAATCAAGAGAATTGGCGGAGCGTAACTGAGCGAGGCAGCCCACGCGCTCGAAACAACGGCGAAGAAGGCCGCCGCGAGTCCTTGGACCTAACGACGATGAGCTTCGCAGCCTCCTTCTCTCGATTGTCATCACCGACATTTACAGGACAAGGCTGGACAAAGGCCGGACACTGCCGGACGAAAAGCGGGAAGGAATCCTGACGCAAGTCTCGTTAAGGATCTTGGCCTGGACTGGAGAGGCGCCGCGGAGCGATCGTAACCGTGACGCGCGCAGGATGCAGAGTCGACGCTACCGCAACTCGCCAGCTCCGCGCAGCGACCGTCTCCGATTCGGCTCCTTCTGCAGCGTCGCGCGATACTCCGCCGCCGCCTCCTTTGACCGATTGAGCGCGACCAACATGTCGCCGAGGAGCTCCCGCGCCGGCGCCAGTGGCCCGGGCGTCACCGCATTCTTCTCAGTGGCATCCTCACGCATCGCCGCCTCGCGCATGTGTGCGAGCGCGTCGACCTCCCGATGCTCGGCGAGGTCGAGCCAGGCCT
>DATEHJ010000657.1:0-13884 GCA_035279645.1 Gemmatimonadaceae bacterium | reverse complement strand
TAGCCCCGAGCCGCCAGACTTATTCCCCTAGCGTTTCACAAGACGCCGCGCAGCGGAATCGGTACTTCTCGGCCGCTTTTCGCGGACTCATAGATACCGAGAATCAGCTCCAACGACTTGCGCCCAGCACGGCCGTCCGTTTGAGGCTGTGCGTCGCCACGCAGGACCGAGAGAACGTTGCGATAGTAGCCCTCGTGGCCGAAGCCGTAGACGTTCGGCGGACTGGTGCTCGCGCTTTCGATCAGCTTGTCGTCGTCGTCGTAGTCGGCGAAGAGCCAGTGCTCGACGCGATTCACGGCTGTGCCGCCGATCTTCACGGATCCCTTTTCACCGAGGATCGTGATCGATCCCTCGAGATTGCGTGGATAGGTCAGGACATTCACTTCGATCACGCCAAGCGCGCCCGATCGAAACCTGAGCAGGGCGACGCCGGAGTCTTCGGCCTCGATGCGCCGTGCTTGCGTCGCGGTCTTGGCCATCACGCTCTCCACCGGCCCAACGAGCCATTGAATCAGGTCGACGTAATGTGACGCCTGATTCATGATCGCGCCGCCGTCGAATTCCCAAGTCCCACGCCAGGGCGCGGTGTCGTAGTAGTCCTGCGGCCGCTGCCAGCGAACGGTGGTATTCGCAAGGTAGATCCTGCCGAAGCGCCCTTTGTCGACCGCGCGCCGGAGAAGTTGAACCGGCGGATTGAGCCGGTTCTGCTTAACGACGAAGAGAAAAACGCCGGCGTCGTCGCACGTCTTCACGAGATCATCCGCCTGCCCCAGGGTGATCGCCATCGGCTTCTCGGTGATCACGTGCTTACCGGCGCGCGCGGCGAGCGCACCCTGCGCAGCATGGAGGCCTGATGGTGTGCACACCGATACGACATCGCAGTCAGCGCGCTCCAGAAGCTCTTCGAACGATGTAAAGCCGACGACGCCCTCCTGCTCTGCGGCAGCCCGCGCACGCTCGGGAACGATATCGCACACGGCGGTGAGGGTGAGTCCGTCGACCTTGCGAAGAGCGTCAAAGTGGTTGCGGCTGATGCGTCCGCAGCCGACGAGCGCCACCTTGAATGCTCCTGGTCGGGTCCGGGGCGAGTTCATCGATTACCTCGTGCGGCGCCGAATTCCGTCGCCGGCGCGATCGTATTCCGTTCCGCAAGCGCGGCATCGACCCTCGCCCGCGTCCGACAGTCGCTCGCCGCACTGGCACATCCAGCCCACGCGGCGCGCCGGCACGCCCACCATCAGCGCATAGTCCTGAACGTCCGCGGTGACCACCGCGCCCGCGCCGATGAACGAATATTCACCGAGCGTCACTCCGCAGACGATGGTCGCGTTCGCGCCGATGCTGGTTCCACGCCGTACACGCGTCTTGAGGTATTCGTGCTTTCGCGGCACGTGACTGCGTGGGTTGATGACGTTGGTGAACACCATCGACGGGCCGCAAAAGACGTCGTCCTCGAGCTCGACGCCCTCGTAGATCGACACGTTGTTCTGAATCTTGCAATTGTCGCCGATGCGCGTGCCGTTCATGACGACGACGTTCTGGCCAAGGCTGCAACGCGCGCCGATGATGGCGCCGGGCATGATGTGGCAGAAGTGCCAGATCTTGGTTCCCGCGCCGATGGTCGCGCCCTCGTCGACGTACGCCGACTCGTGAATGAACGGCTTCTCGGACGCGGTCATTCCACCGACACATTCGCGGCGATTTGCCCTTGCCATTCCTGCAGCGACCGCACGCTTGGCG
The DNA here is from genome assembly GCA_035279645.1 of Gemmatimonadaceae bacterium. GTDB lineage: Bacteria > Gemmatimonadota > Gemmatimonadetes > Gemmatimonadales > Gemmatimonadaceae > AG2. The sequence goes on along the minus strand of DATEHJ010000657.1, from coordinate 12,144 downwards.
CTCGGGAGCGGAGGGCGAGAATAGCGTCCGACGCGGCACTCGCCGCTGACATCGTCGTCGTATACGACACGTGATGGAGGATGGCGCCCTGCCGCAGGCGATAGTCGTCCATCTGGGAGTGCTTGCCTAACGGTGTGTTGATGAGCAGTTGAACCTGTTTATTCACGAGCAGGTCGTAGCAGTTGGGACGCCCCTCGTGCACTTTCAGCACGGTTTTTGACGGCACGCCACGGCCGCGAAGGTAGCGAGCGGTACCCGAGGTCGCGAGAATCTCGAAGCCCATCTCGTGGAAGCGCCGGGCGATCGGAGTCACCGTCGGCTTGTCGTGCTCATTGACCGTGATGAGCACCGTGCCGCCGAGCGGGAGGCCGTTCGACGCCGCGATCTGCGACTTGGCGAACGCGCTGCCAAACGAGTCGGCGATGCCCATGACTTCCCCCGTCGAACGCATCTCCGGGCCGAGCACAGGGTCGGTGCCAGGGAATTTGTTGAAGGGGAACACCGCCTCCTTCACCGAGACGTACGGCGGCGCAATCTCCTCCACGTAGCCGAGGTCTTCCAAGGTTTCGCCGAGCATCACGCGCGCGGCATAGGACGCGAGAGGAACCGCGATCGCCTTGGACACAAACGGAATCGTGCGACTCGCGCGGGGGTTCACCTCGAGCACATAGACGATGCCATGCTTGATCGCATACTGAACGTTGATCAGTCCGATCACGCCGAGCGCTTTCGCGAGCGCGATCGTCTGCTCACGCATCGTCTCCATGTCGTGCTCGGTGATCAGATACGGCGGGAGCACGCACGCGGAGTCGCCGGAATGGATGCCGGCGTCCTCGATGTGCTGCATGATCCCGCCGATGACGACGCGCTCGCCGTCGGAGATCGCGTCGACGTCACACTCGAACGCATCCTCGAGGAACCGATCGATCAGCACCGGCCGTTCCTCGGAGACCCGCGCCGCAGTCGCGAAGTATTCCTCGAGCGAGTGCGCGTCGTAGACGATCTGCATCGCGCGGCCACCGAGGACGTACGACGGGCGCACGAGCACCGGGTAGCCGATCCGCTCCGCCGCTTCCAGTGCTTCCGCGAAGCTCGTTGCCGTACCGTTCGGCGGCTGGTTCAGTCCGAGATCGCGGGCGATGTGCTCGAAGCGGCGGCGATCCTCGGCGATGTCGATCGAGTCGGGCGACGTCCCGAGGATCCGGACACCAGCCGCCTCCAGCCGGCGCGTGAGCTTGAGCGGTGTCTGCCCACCGAGCTGCACGATGACGCCGACGGGATCCTCGCGCTCGACAATCTCGAGCACGTCCTCGAACGTCAACGGCTCGAAGTAGAGTTTGTCGGAGGTGTCGAAGTCGGTCGAGACGGTCTCCGGATTCGAGTTGATCATGATCGTCTCGAATCCTTGTTGCCTGAGCGCAATCACCGCGCGCACGCAGCAATAGTCGAACTCGACCCCCTGACCGATGCGATTCGGACCGCTGCCGAGGATGACCACCGACTGCTTCCCGCTGCGCGGAGACTCGCTCTCCTCGTCGTAGCTGCTGTATAGGTACGGCGTGGCCGATGGGAACTCGCCGGCGCAGGTGTCGACCATCTTGTATGCCGGCCGGATGCCTAACGACCAGCGTCGCTGGCGCACATCGTCCTCGGTCTCGTCCCGCAGATCGGCGAGCTGACGGTCGGAAAAGCCCATGCGCTTCATGTCGCGCAGCAACGTTGCCGAGATCGTTCGCGCCGCGGCGTAGTGTCGTTCCGCGTCGACGAGCTCTTGCATCTGCCCGAGGAACCAGGGATCGATCGCCGTCAACTCGTAGACTTGTTGAATCGACATGCCGCGCTCGAGCGCGCGCTTGACCTGGAAGATCCGCTCCGCGGTCGGCTGTCGCAGCGCGCCCTCGAGCACCTCGACCGAGTCGTCGGCCAGCCCGTCGTCCCGAGAGCGGGCGGCGACGTTCCAACCCCAGCGGCCGGTCTCGAGTGCGCGCAGACCCTTCTGGAACGCCTCCTTGAACGTGCGTCCGATCGCCATCGCCTCACCGACGGACTTCATCTGAGTCGTTAGGCGCGGATCGGCATTCGGGAACTTCTCGAATGCGAAGCGCGGGATCTTCACGACGACATAGTCGAGCACGGGCTCGAACGATGCCGGCGTCGTCTTCGTGATGTCGTTCGCGATCTCGTCCAGCCGATAGCCGACGGCGAGCTTTGCCCCGATCCGTGCGATCGGAAATCCCGTCGCCTTCGACGCCAGCGCCGACGAGCGCGAGACGCGCGGGTTCATCTCAATGACGAACATCTGGCCATCACGCGGATTGACGGCGAACTGAATGTTGCACCCCCCCGCGGCGACGCCAACCTCACGGATAATCGCCACCGCCGCGTCGCGCATCACCTGATACTCGCGATCGGTGAGCGTCATCGCCGGCGCTACCGTGATCGAGTCCCCGGTGTGCACGCCCATCGGGTCGAGGTTCTCGATCGAGCAGACGATGACGACGTTGTCGTCGTGATCGCGCATGACCTCGAGCTCGAATTCCTTCCACCCGATGACGCTTTGCTCGATCAGAATCTGCTTCGTCGGCGACTCGTCCAAGCCACGCCGAACGATGTCCTCGAATTCAGTGCGGTTATACGCGATACCGCCGCCTGTCCCGCCTAACGTGAACGAAGGCCGAATGATCGCCGGGTAGTTCGTGCGCTCGACGATGTGCATCGCCTCCTCGAGGCTCGTCGCGATTCCCCCAGGCGCGATCTTCAACCCGATGCGCTGCATCGCCTCGGCAAACAACTTCCGGTCTTCCGCGATCGCGATTGCTCGCGCCGTCGCGCCAATCAACTCGATGCCGCGCTGCTCGAGCGCGCCCGAGTTCGAGAGCTCCATCGCCACGTTCAGCGCCGTCTGTCCGCCCATCGTCGGCAGAATCGCGTCGGGCTTCTCGCGATCGAGAATCAACTCGACGTACTCCGCCGTGACCGGCTCGATGTAGGTCTGATCCGCGAACTCCGGATCGGTCATGATCGTCGCCGGATTCGAGTTGATCAGAATGACCTCGTACCCTTCTTCCTTGAGCGCCTTCGTCGCCTGGGTGCCGGAGTAGTCGAATTCTGCTGCCTGGCCGATGATGATCGGCCCGGAACCAATGACGAGTATGCGTTGCAGATCAGCGCGTCGCGGCATTTATGAGATCGTCGATGATGTCGCGCCGCGTGCGTGTCGGTCGCCAACCGGTGGCGCGCTTCAGTTTGGCGGGTGAGCCGACCAGCACCGGCACGTCGACACCGCGCACGAGCGCGGGATCGGTCGTAATCTCGGCAGACGTGCCGACTTGCAGCAAGACTTCCGCGGCGAGGTCGCGCGCGCTCACGCCCTCGCCGCTACACACGTTGTAGACCTCGCCCGGTACACCCTTTCGCGCGAGAAGAAGATACGCCTCCACGACGTCGGCGACGTGGAGATAGTCCCGTATGGATTCCTGATTGCCGAGACGGAGCTCGCTCTTCTGGCTCTCGCGAAGACCGATCGCCCGGCGCACGAGCGCCGGCAGCAGAAAGTGCTCGGGATGCCCGGCGCCCGAGTGGTTGAAGCTCCGAGTGCAGATGATTTTCACTCCGTCGCCGCGATGGGTCTGCAGCGCAGCGATTTCCTGCGCGGCCTTGGAGGCGGCATAGACATCGGTCGGTCGCTGCTCCGCTTCCTCGGCTAGCGGCATCTCAGCGGACGCGTGCCGGCCGTACTGGGTGGCGCTGCCGATCACGAGCACCGTGGGATCGATCTCACCCGAGGAGCAGCGGCGCCTGATGTCGGCGAGCAGTCTCACGGCACCCAGGACGTTGACCTCGTATGCCGTCGCGGGCGCGTCGCGCGCCTCGGGGATGAAGCTGACGCCAGCGAGGTGGAACACGACGTCCGGCTTCGCGACATCCATCGCGCGAAACACGGCCTCGGAGTCGCGCACGTCGCCGTGGAACCACTCGATCGCGCTCGTCTCCGCGTCGGAGAGAATGCCTTGTGCCGGCGGGTGAAGGCCGAGGGCGACCACATGTGAGCCGCCGCTGAGGAGGGCACGAGCCAACCATTGTCCGACGAATCCCGTCCCGCCCGTGATGAAGGCTCGATCGCCCACCGTTCGCTCGGCGCCCGCGTTCACCGTTTAGCGGCGGCCGCGTGGCGGCGCAAATCGGCCTCGACCATCATCCCGATCAGATCCTTGAAGGACACTTCGGCCTCCCACCCCAACACCGTGCGCGCCTTCGCCGCGTCCGCCACGAGCAGATCCACCTCGGCGGGCCGGAAAAACCGCTCGTCTTGCATCACGAAGTCATGGTAATCGAGATCGACGCAGGCAAACGCGATATCGCACAATTGTCGCACCGACCACGTGTGTCCGGTGCCCACGACGTAGTCGTCCGGCGAGTCTTGTTGCAGCATGAGCCACATCGCGCGCACGTAGTCGCCGGCGAAACCCCAATCGCGACGCGCCTCGAGGTTGCCGAGTCGCAATTCGCGCGCGAGACCGAGCTTGATGCGCGCGACAGCGTCGGTGACTTTGCGCGTGACGAACTCGAGGCCCCGTCGCGGACTCTCGTGATTGAACAGGATCCCCGACACGGCGTAGAGCGCGAAGCTCTCGCGATAGTTCACGGTGATCCAATGCCCGTACACTTTGGCCACGCCGTATGGGCTCCGCGGATAGAACGGCGTTGCCTCGCGCTGCGGCGACTCGTGCACTTTCCCGAACATCTCGCTCGAGCTAGCCTGATAGAAGCGCGCATTAGGCGCCGCCTTTTTCATTGCCTCGAGCATTCGCGTGACGCCGAGCGCGGTGAACTCGCCGGTGAGCACCAGCTGATTCCAGGACGTCTGAACGAAGCTCTGCGCGGCGAGATTGTAGATCTCGTCTGGCTTGTGATCGCTGACGACATCCGTGAGCGACGTCTGGTCGAGTAAGTCAGCGGATACCAGCTCGACGCGATCGACAAGGTGGCTGATGCGCTCGTACGGCGTGGTCGAGCTTCGCCGCACGATGCCGACGACCTTGTATCCCTTCTCGAGCAGCAATTCGGCGAGATACGAGCCGTCCTGGCCCGTGATGCCCGTTATGACGGCAGTGGGCATTATGCAGCGCCTAACGGGTGCCGACCGAGTTCACAAATACCACTCTTTTTTGAGCGCAAGCGAGAAAAAGGGGAGCTAATCAGCTCCCCTTGCGTCTCGTCGCCACCAGCGGAACGCGTCGTCACGCCGCGGCGACGCCTCGCGGAGCCCGCTTGATCTTCCCCGCGGCGAGACAGCGAGTGCACACCTTCACTTTAATCGTCTTGCCGTTCGCGTCGAGCACGCGCGCGACCTGGAGGTTCGGCTTCCAGGTACGACGGGTCGCGTTGTTCGCGTGCGAGCGGTTGTTGCCGAACGCGACGCCCTTGCCGCACGAGTAGCACCTGCTTCTATCGATCGCCATCGGTCAACCCTCGATCAATTCGATTCGCGCCATCTCGGCGCCGTCACCCTTGCGGTGACCGGTCTTCAAGATGCGCGTGTAGCCGCCCTTTCGCGTCGCGTACTTTGGCCCGATCTCCTGAAAGAGCTTGTCGGCCGCGGCGCGCTTGTGAATGTGGCGGACGGCGAGGCGACGCGAGTGCAGCGTGCCGGTCTTCGCCTTAGTGATCAACTTCTCAACGAAAGGGCGCAGCTCTTTGGCCTTCGCCTCCGTCGTCTCGATCGCCCCGTGCTCGATGAGCGAGGTGGCGAGATTGCGCATGAGCGCGAGCTTCTGCTCACTGGTTCGCCGAAGCTGACGCCCGGCTTTACGGTGCCGCATCCCTTACTCCTCCATATCGTCAGGCGCGGCCGCGGCGGCGCGACTTGGCGGCGTTCCTCGATCGAGAACACGCACGCCATCACCGGTCTCCTCGTACCGCATGCCGAAATTCAATTCCTCGCGCTCGAGGAGATCCGCGATCTCCTGGAGTGACTTCTTTCCGAAGTTCTTCACTTGCAAAATCTGGCTTTCCGTTTGGCGAACGAGGTCGCCAAGCGTTCGGATATTCGAGTTCTTGAGCGAGTTCACCGAGCGAACGGAGAGCTCGAGATCGTCGATCGGGGTTCGGAGCAATTGGGCAAGACGGGCGGCGTCTCCACCCATCGATTCACTCGTCTGCCCCAACGGCGCGGACGAATGCGAGCCAAACTCGACGAAGTACTGGAAGTGCGTCTGGGCGAGCGCGGCGGCGTAGCTCACCGCCTCTTCCGGCGAGATCGTGCCGTTGGTCTCGACCGTCAGCGTCAACCGATCGTAGTCGGTGCGCTGGCCAACGCGCGTTTCGGCGACAGTGAAGTTCGCCCGACGAACGGGATTGTAGATCGAGTCGATGCGGACGAGATCGACGGGCAGCCCGCGATCGATCGGATGCTGATCCGCCTCGATGTAGCCGCGACCCTTATTGACGTACAGATCGACGTTGATGTCGCGGTCGTCTTGCAGCGTGAAGAGATGGTGCGCCGTGTCGACGATGCGCGCGCCCGACGACGACACGATGTCGGCCGCGGTGACGGGCCCGGCTTCGCCCTTCGAGATGCGGAGTACCGTCTCTTCGACATCGTCGGCGAGCGTCAGCGTTAGGCTCTTGAGATTGCCGATGATCTGGTGAACGTCCTCGACGACACCAGGAATGGTCTGGTGCTCGTGGACGACCCCGTCGATCCGGAACCCCCACACCGCCGCGCCGCGCAAGGACGACAAGAGCATCCGGCGCATCGCATTCCCGAGCGTATGCCCAAAGCCGCGCTCGAGCGGTTGCAACCGGAACTCGGCGACGTTCGGGTTGTCTTCACGCTTGCTCGCTTCGACGAGCTGCGGGCGAACGAGCCCGCGGAGATCAATCGTGGTTGCCATTAGTAAATGCTCCTCATGGTCATACCGGACTTCGCCCGGCATCGCCCTGCCCCGCCCCTAACGCGCGGCAGGCTCGAATGGGTGTTAGGGACCCGACCGAATCGCGTGGTGCGTGGCGCGTTGGGCGTGATGCGAGTGCCTACGTTCCGTCCGCGTCACGCTCCACGCGTCACGCGCCACGACTACTTCGAGTACAACTCGACTACCAACTGCTCCTGCGCGGCGATCGGGATGTTCGGGCGGGTGGGACGCTCGAGCATGCGACCGCTAAAGCTCTCGCGATCGACGGCAAGCCACGAGAGCGGGGCGCCGCGCGAGGCCTGATCCATCGACGCCTGCACCGCGACCATCTCGCGCGACTTCTGTCGCACGCGGATTTCCTCACCGGGCTGCACCTGATAGCTCGGAATGTCGACGGAGCGCTGATTGATCTCGACGTGACGATGACGAATCAACTGACGCGCCGCCTTGCGGCTCGCGGCGAAGCCCAGTCGATACACCATGTTGTCGAGACGACTCTCGAGCGCGGCGAGCAGGTTGTGACCGGTGATTCCAGGCAGCGTGGTCACGCGCTCGAAGGTGTTGTGGAACTGCGCCTCACTCACCCCATAGATGCGCTTGATCTTCTGCTTCTCGCGGAGCTGCTTCGAGTACTCGGACGACTTGCGCCGACGTGCGGTGCTCTGTCCGTGCTGTCCGGGCGCGTACGGCCGACGCTCGACCGGACACTTCTCGGTGAAGCACTTGGTGCCCTTCAGAAAGAGCTTGGTGCCCTCGCGCCGACACTGTTTGCAGCTCGGCCCAACATAACGGCCCATGACTTACACTCTCCGACGCTTGGGTGGACGGCAGCCGTTATGCGGAATCGGCGTGACGTCCTTGATGGACTTGACCTGAAGACCGGCGGTGGCGAGCGCTTGAATCGCCGACTCGCGACCACTCCCTGGCCCTTGCACCCGCACATGCACACGCTTTACACCGAGCGTCATGGCCTCACGGGCGCATTGTTCGGCGGCGACGGTCGCCGCGAATGGCGTGCTCTTTTTCGACCCCTTGAAGCCCGCTTTGCCTGACGAGCCCCACGCCACGGCATTCCCATGGCTGTCGGTGATAGTCACCGTCGTGTTGTTGAAGGTCGCGCTGATATGCGCGATGCCCTCGGCCTCGACGACGCGCTTCGCTTTCTTCCCAGTTGCCATACTATTTCGTCACCTTCTTCTTGCCGGCGATCGCACGGCGTGGACCCTTCTTCGTTCGCGCATTCGTATGCGTGCGCTGTCCGCGCACCGGCAGGCCGCGACGATGGCGAATGCCGCGATACGACCCGATGTCCATCAAGCGTTTGATGTTCATCGCGACTTCGGTGCGGAGCGCGCCTTCGACTTTGTAGTCGCGCTCGATCACCTGGCGCAGCTTGTTGACGTCCGCATCGGTGAGGTCGCGAATGCGCAACGACTCATCGATTCCCGCCTTTCGTAGGATGTCGACAGCGTTGCGCCGGCCGATGCCATAGATGTACGACAGACCGATCTCAACCTTTTTTTCGCGCGGGAGATCGACGCCAGATATGCGAGCCATGATCAGCCTTGACGCTGCTTGTGCTTGGGATTGCGCTTGCAGATGATGCGAGTGACGCCGTTGCGCTTCACCACTTTGCAGTGTTCGCAAATCGGCTTCACGCTTGTCCGAACTTTCACAGGCGCTCCGCTTGATTCAGAAGTACGTGGTCACACTTGTGGCCCAAGGTGGTTCCGGCCAGACCCTAAGAGTAGCCGGCACAGTAACTTCATGCAAGTGACGGCCCGCCCGTGATGCTACCCGAGCTGGGCGCGTATTTCTCGCATTGCCGCGCGCCGGTCCGCCGCCGCAGTGACCGCGCGTCCGACGACAACATAGTCCGCACCGGCGGATGCGGCGTCAGCCGGAGTTGCTGTGCGTGCCTGGTCGTGCGTTGCGCCCCCGGCGAGCCGGATTCCCGGAATCAAAACGGCCAGCGACGATCCGAAGCGACTCTTTACCGCCGAGGCTTCCCTCCCACTGCACACCACACCCGCCGCGCCTGACTCGCTCGCCATCTCCGCCAAGCGCATGACCTCGTCCTCGATGCGAAGAGCCCTGTCGCGACCCCAGACCGTTGCGACCTCGGGTCCCTCGAACGATGTCAGGAGTGTGACGGCGAGCACGGCACATCGATCCGGATCACCGGCGGCGTCGACTGCAGCGCGGAGCATCGCCTGCCCTCCCGACGCATGCACGGTGATCAGTCGCGCGCCTAACGCCGCGGCACTCCGGACGGCGCCCGCGACCGTATTCGGTATGTCGTGATACTTGAGGTCGAGGAAGACCTCGGCGCCGCGCGAGCGAATCTCGCGTACCGCGGACGGGCCGCAGGCGGTGAAGAGCTCCGCGCCGATCTTGTAGAACTCGTTGAGATCGCCCAGTTCGTCGATCAAACCAAGTGCCGCTTCCTTGTTCGCGACGTCGAGCGCGACGATTGGAATCGTGGTCATGCGGGTTGCCATTCGAGTGTACCGACTACGTCACCCAGCGACCGGACGCTGTGCCGTGAACACCATGCGTCGAGGTCTTTCACGATGCGGGCCGGCGCACGCGGATCGCGCATCGCCGCGGTACCGATGCCGACGAGCGACGCGCCGGCCAGCAGGTACTGAAGGGCATCCGTCGCAGTGCGCACGCCGCCAACTCCGATGATCGGCGCTTTCACCGCGCGGCTCGCGCGCCATGTTGCCAGCACACCTACCGGGAGTAGGCCCGGCCCGCTGACTCCACCCGACCCGAAGCCCAACATCGGCCGGCGGTTCTCGACGTCGATCGCGAGTCCGGGCAGCGTGTTCACCAGCGTGAGGCCATCGGCGCCAGCATCGACCGCGGTTTTTGCGGTACGCGCGATATCCGGCAGGATCGGGGAGAGCTTGACGAAGATTGGACGCTTCGTCTCCGCCCGCGCGAGCGCGATCACGCTTCGGAGCGCCTCGGTGTCGGCACCGAATTCCAAGCCGCCCGCTTTGACATTCGGGCAGCTCACGTTGAGCTCGAAGGCGTCGATCGCGCTGGCGCCGACGGATTCCGCGCAAGCATCGAGCTCGGCGACGACGCGCGCGTAGTCCTCGACGACACTGCCGACGACGTTGACGAGCTTGCGCGTTCGCGCGAGGTGGGATGCCAGCCAGGGAACGTACGTCGCTTTGACCCGCTCGAGTCCGGGATTGGCGAGCCCCACCGAGTTTATCATTCCCTCATCGAGCTCCCACACGCGAGGCGCGGGATTGCCGGTGCGTGGCTCGACCGACACGGCCTTGGTGGTGATACCGCCGACGCCCTCGAGATCCATCACGTCGGCGAGCTCGATGCCGTAGCCCGCCGTGCCGGACGCGAGAACGATTGGGTTTTGAAAAGCGAGATGCGCGACGGTGACGGAGAGGCGGTCAGCGCTCGTCACGTCCGGCTCCTCCGCCGACGCGTCGCTCGTATCGGCGCAGATACTCGGCGGCAGCGTCCGCGATCGCACCCGCGATCGCCGTCTGATTCCGCTGATTGTTCAGGTAGGCCGCTTCACTCGCATTCGTGCCGAATCCGATCTCGACAAGCACGGCGGGCATAAACGCGGTGACGAGAACACGGAAACCGGCCTGCTTCACGCCACGGTTCGGACCGGGATGCATCGTCGAGAGATGTCGTTGCACCAGATCGGCCAGTTCGGACGACTCGCGAAGGTGCTCGTTCTGCTTCATGTCGCTGAGAATGTAGTTCAGCGCGTCATCCTTCGAGACGGTGGCATTCGTCTCGAAACGGACCGATTCGTTTTCCATCGCTTCGACGCGTCGCGCATCCTCGGTTTTCGCTTCGGCCAGAAAATACGTCTCGTAGCCGCGGCCAGCGGCCGGATCTCTCCAGTCCAGGCTCGCGGCGTTCACGTGCACCGAAATGAAAAGGTCACCGCCCGCCTGATTGGCGATTCGTCCGCGATCGGAGAGCGCGATCAACGTGTCGGTGGTGCGCGTATACACGACGCGGAGACCGCGCGACTTGAGCTGCACGCCCAGCTTCATCGCGACAGAGAGGGTGACATCCTTTTCGTAAATGCTCGTCGGCGCACCCAGTGGGCCGGTCATACCATTATCCGGGCCCCCGTGGCCGGCATCCACCACGACGAGACGCGCGGGCGGCTTTGGCGCCGCGACGCGACTGAAGATGATGAGCTGTCGTGCCGCGGCATCCCACCGCAGGTTGTTCACGTAGGTCGGGAGCACCTCCGACACCATCTGCAGCGGGATCAGCAACTGGTGATCGCGCTCGATCGGAGCCGCTGCGAGGGGCCGCACCTGTCCCGTTACCGTCGTCGACGCCACGCCGGTTTCCAAGGCGAACGCAACCCCCGAAACAAGGAGGCGATAGTGGCCGGGCGCGTCGCCGAGAACGGAGATCGGCAATAGCGGCGCCAGCCACTGTGGTCGGAGCATCGGCACGGCCGCTTCGCTCACGATCGGTACTTGCTGGGATGCGTGGCCGCTGCGAATCGTGATGGTGCTGACGTTCGCGGCTGCCGAGAGCTGGAGTGCCAGAAGGGGGATGAGCATCATCTCAACGCGAGCGAATGACGCGCGCCATCTCGCGTTCGGCATCGCGGCGGCGTGTCGTTTCGCGCTTGTCATGCAGTTTCTTTCCCTTCCCGAGCGCGAGGGTCACCTTCGCCACTCCCTTCCGGAAATACAGCTCGAGCGGAATGAGCGTCAGCCCCTGACGCTCGACAGCTCCGATGAGACGACGGATTTCCTTGCGATGGAGCAACAGCTTGCGCGTCCGCTCCGCTTCGTGATTCGCGTACCCGCCGCGCTCGTACGGAGCGATGTGCATGTTGATGAGGAAAATCTCACTGTCGCGCACGATGCCGTACGCGTCGCCGATGTTGGCCCTGCCGTCGCGCAGGGACTTGACTTCCGTCCCCGTGAGCACGATACCCGCCTCCCAACTCTCCAGAATCTCGTAGTCGAACCGTGCGCGCTTGTTGCGCGCGATCGAGACTTTGTCGGTCGGACGCTCGGATTCCTTGGCCATTCAGGAGTGGCGAGTGGCGAGTGGGCGGGCGGCGAGAAGAGCAGGAGTGAGCGCAACGCGCGAACAAATTCAAGTACGACTTCCTGCGAGCCGCAGGCGAGCAGGCTTGCGCTCGCCGCAAATTAGGTCCCGTAGAGAGCACGAGCAACACGACGGCGCGTTGACCAGGCCA
>DATEHJ010000656.1:0-3959 GCA_035279645.1 Gemmatimonadaceae bacterium | reverse complement strand
GGTGGACACGCGCCCGGCGAATCGCCGTGCGCTCGTTGAGCCGCGCGGCGACCATGCGCACCGCATCGCTGCCGGGAACGAGCAATCCAACTTTGCTCATCACACCGAGGTTCCGCACGAGCGCCGTGAGCGGCATCCGATCCAGCAACGCCTCCCACACAACGGCATGGGTGAGCAACTCCGTCGGCACCATCTCACGCGTCAACCGATAGATCCGGATGATGCGCGCCGCATCGTTAGGTGCCATGTGACGCAACGCCTGCACGGCCTCAATGCGCTCCATGAACTCGAGGTCGGCACCGCCCTTGAGCTCGATCACTCCCTCCCACCCCTTCACCGCGTAGCGGAAGAGTAGCTCGTGCGTCACCGACGGCGCCTTCGGGTGGGCGAGACGCAGTGCGTCGCGGTGCGCCCACCCGTCTCGCGTCTGATACTTCAACAGCTGATACGCCAGGTCTGACGGCGCCTGACGAGTGTACCAGCGACTGACCGCGGTACGGACGCCGCGTCCCCAACCACGAAACGCGCGCACGAACTCCAGCCAGTGAAAGAGATGGGTTCCCGTGCGCGCCACCGTGGGGAGCGCGGTGAGCGCGAGAGCCCGCGTGACATCGTCCCCGAGACCAGACGCCATCGCGAGGACGAACAGCGCCGGATCGTTCTTCGGCGCGCGCCCCGAAGTGCTGATCTCGACGACCCGACTCACGACGCGCGGACCATCCTCGGCGATGCACTCGACGACGCTTTGCGCGTTCTCGCGCGTCAGTGCCCGCTCGCCGACATAATACGTTCCGCCTTCGGTGCCTAGAACGAGAAATCGCTCGAGTCGCGTCCACTTGTCGACCGCCCAGGCATACCCGCCCGCCGAGTTGGGGACCTGATTGCTGTTTGGAATCGGCTCGGCCTGCGGCGTGACGAGATGCCGGAGGCGAGTCGCGAACTGCTTCGAAAGATGCTGCATGTGCGTGCCTCCGTTGAGATTGGTTGAAGTGGAAGTGGGGTTAGGGGCTAGGGGCGCACCTAACGAAATCGCCGATTCACCCGGTAGGATTCGAACCTACGACCTCCCGATTATCAGTCGATAATCCTCACGAATCGGCCCGCCGAAGCGGACAAGTATTGAGCGAGGCGTGGCGCTCTACCCTCTGAGCTACAGGTGCGTCGGCGGGTGTGTGGTGCTCGGAAGCGGATAAGTATTCGCGCTGGCTCCCCTAACGACTGGGGACATCTCTGGAATAAGAGGTCGATAACCCAGCAGCCTCGACCCGCGATTGAGCACGTACGTACCATGGCGAGGGCAACGAGCTCCGGATTCGAACCGGCCTTTCCTGCGATAACCCTCGAGCAACGGCCCGCATTCAATGCCGCGGCGCGGACGAAGAGTGACCGAGGGCGCACTCGCGCCCCACCATGGTCCTGCTGAAACCAGCCGGCGAGTGCGCGTGCCTCACTCTGGGAGTCGCGTTCCTGAGCTCGACGCCACGCACCGCCGGCCGGCGGTAGGACAATTGAGAAACTGCAAAACTGCATTCTTTCCCCAGACCATCACTTGTCAAACAGCGTTGGCAAATGCAAAACGCCCCACCTGCCACTGAGTGCAGGTGGGGCGAGATTTTCTCGTTCCCCAAGCTGGTTGGGTTCGCAGCGCCTAGTGAGCGCGCCCTCCCGTGCCAGCTCCCGCACCGAATTCCTTATCGAGTCGCTCGCCATACCCGACGGCGCCGACGAAGGCCGGCGTACGACCGCTAATCGCGATCGAATCCGCGCCGGACTGCCAGCGATCCGTTGGTAGTTGAGTGAGTCTCATTGAGTTCATTGTCGTCCGATCCGATTCCCGAAATGCGAAAGTCGCGTCACCGATCGTTCGCCCGGCGCACTCATGCGTTGCGGGTTTGAGTCGTCACCGCCGATTGCTCGGCCGTGGTACTCGTGAACATCGGGACGCGACTCCCAGGGGAGACGAGTTTAATAAGTCCCCTTCGTATCTGTCAAGGCTCAACTGATTCCAACTCTGCCCTTCACCGACGCGATCAACTTCGCCGAGTCGTAGCCGACCCCGTCCTTGAACACAGTTGTGACTTTGCGAATCGTCGATGGATCGGCGGCGAGATCGCCGTTCAACACCACGAGATCGGCCGTCTTGCCACGCTCGATCGACCCGACCGTCCCGAACACGCCGAGTATCTTCGCTCCGTTCGCGGACATGATTTGCACGGCCTGCGCTGGCGTGAAGCCCGCCTCGATAAAGAGCTCGTAGTTGCGCTGATCGCCAAAACCTGGCAATGCACCGCCGAAGCCAGTCGGATCGACGCCGGCAGCGAGCGTCCCGCCCGCGTCGACGAATGCCTTCTCGAACGCCATCTGGTTCTTGAGCATCTCCGGCGTGAAGGCCCAGTTCGACGACGAATCGATGTACGTCCGTACGCCGAGGTACGCCGTCTTCACCTCCGGCGCCATTGCGGTGAGCGTTCGCTCATCGCTCACCGGACGGTTCTTGAAGAACGGCTCGAACACCGCGAGCGTCGACGTCATCGGGACCTTGTGATCGACCATCTTCTTGATCGTGGCGTGCGCGACGTCGCCCGTCGCGCTGGCCGCACCAACGCGCGTCATGCTGTTGGCAGGGCACAGGTCGGGCTTCTTCTCGGAATCGAAGTCCGTGTTCGTCATGAAGCCGTGCTCGAGATTGTCGATGCCCAGGTCCACCGCCTCCTGGAACGACACCGAACAAAGGTGTCCCGTGACCTTGATCCCGCGCTTGTGCGCCTCGTCGATCGCGGCCTTGAGATCGGCGCGACGAATGTCCGTGTACGCCTTGATCCAGGTCGCGCCTTCCTGCTGCCAATACGCGACGAAGCGACGCGCCGCCTCGGGTGAGTTGACCTCCGCCATGCCGCCGCCACCGCTTGCCGTCTGACCGGTGATGTACGGCGCCGTGAGGAAGATGTGTGGACCCGGGATCTGCCCGCCGTCGACGGCGTGCTTCGTTCCAATGTCCGCGTACGGGGCGATCGAGCCGGTCGTGCGAATCGTCGTGACGCCGGAACCCAGGTAGAGCCGCGGCCCGCTGAAGCCTAACGCCGCCTCACGCCCGCCGGCCGCGGTGTAAAATAGGTGATCGTGCATCCCGATGAGCCCTGGGATCACCGTCTGCCCCGACAGATCGATCGCGCGCGCTCCCTGCGGCACCGTCACGCTCGACGACGGGCCGACCTCGGCGATCTTCCCATCGCGAATGATGATCGTCTGCTTCGCCTTCGCCGCCGCGCCCGTCCCATCGATGATCGTTGCATTCGTGAGGGCGACGACCGGCTCACTCACGATCACGAACCCCTTCGTCGTCGGCGACATCGACGCGACCGACTGCGCCGGTGCTCGCGTTGCGATCAACGCAACCGCGATCAACGAGAGAACTCTCTTCATGTGCTGCCCCCTGAAAGGTTGGTTGTCATCTCGAGCGAAGCGACGAGATCTGCACGTTCTCGCCGCCTCGAAATCTCGACAGAGCACGCAACAATCACTAATCACGCGAATTGAGCGAATCGCGGATTCAATTAACCACGGTGAACCCCATCATCATCCCCGCCGATAGATGCTCGGCGACGTGACAGTGTAGCATCCAGCGCCCCGGATTCGATAGGTCCACCAGCAAGTCGACCGTCGACCCCGCGGGAATCAATGCCGTGTCCTTCCACACGAGATTGTCGTTGGGCACTCCGTTCACCGCCAAAACCAGGAATCGCTGTCCATGGAGGTGGATCGGGTGCTGCATTGCGTGCATCGACCGCCGCTCGTTCGCGAGGCGCAGCTTCACGACGTCGCCGCGATGGAACATCCAGTCGATGTCCATGTTCTCCTTGCCCGTATCCGGATCGCGAAGGACCCACCGGATCTGATCCGCGGTCGACGCCCAGTTCATCGTCGGCATCGTACCGGACCACTCGACCGGAACGAAGTAC
>DATEHJ010000655.1:0-3993 GCA_035279645.1 Gemmatimonadaceae bacterium | reverse complement strand
GACTTCCAATGTGAAGCCATCGGGGTCACGGAGGCGCAAAACGCGCGTCCCGGACACAACTTGCGGTTTTCCCTGGATGGACCCGCCGCGCTGCACTATCGCTTCGGCGAGGCCGTCGATGTCCTGCGCGGTGGTGAGCTGCAGCGTGAAGCCGGCGCCCTTCACTTTGTCCCATCCGGTCCCGGCGTCGTCCTGCCTCAGCAGGATGGTCACGTCGCCGGCCTTGAGGGTCACGGCGTTCAGTTTGCCTCGGTCGTGAAACGTCTCATCGACAAAGAACCCGACTCTGTCGCGGTACCAGGTTAAACTCTTCTGAAGATCCTTCACCGCGAGCGACGCCAGGATGGTTCGCGCGCGGAAGGTTTCCGGCTCCGCCCGTTCGGGGAGGCTGTTCGGAATCAAAGTACGTGTCGGCATCAACATCCTCTCTCAATAGCAACGTTAGGCTCAGCAACGTAGCCGAGCGCATGGCGTGCGATGTCAAGTTAAGGAACCTGCCAAACGACACCTGTAGCGCGGCTCACCATGGCAAACGCACTCGGGCAGACTGCCCTACCCAACGGTCATTTCCCCCGGCCATGGATCAGTTCTCGGTGACGGAGATGGGCGGGCTGCGCGTGCTCGAGGGTCCGGTGGGCGCAGGCGAGATGGAAGCGGAGGAGCGCTGGAAGGGACATTTCGCGCTGTGCGACTCGGTGGTTGCCGCACGCGCGTGGCTCACGCATCGCGAGGATGCTGGCGGCGATCTTGGCCTGATGCGAAGTTAGCCCTTCCCTCCTCCCTCTTCTCATGAATCGACTCGCCCGATCCGCGTTCGTCGCCTGCGTTGTGCTCGCACCCTGCGCGCAGGCGCAGCAGCCGCCCGAGCAGGACCGCCAGCTCGCTCGCGCGATCTACAAAGAGATGATCGAGATCAAGTCGGGGTTCACGACGGGAACGACGACGCCCGTTGCGCAGGCGGCGGCCCGTCGCCTCAAGGCCGCCGGCTTCGCCGAGAAGGACATCTTCGTCGGCGGCGCCAATCCTAACAAGGCGAATCTCGTCGTTCGCTATCGAGGCACAGGGCGCCAGCGTCCCATTCTCCTGCTCGCACATACCGACGTCGTGGAAGCGAAGCGCGAGGACTGGAGCATGGATCCGTACGTCCTGAACGAGAAGGACGGATTCTTCTACGGCCGGGGCACGGGCGACGACAAGGCGCAGGCCGCGCTCTGGCTCGCGAACCTGATTCGCTACAAGCGCGAGGGGTTCAAGCCGGATCGCGACATCATCGTCGCACTCACCGCGGACGAAGAAGGCGGCGGCCCGTTCAACGGAGTTGAGTGGTTGCTCAAGAACAAGCGTGAGCTCATTGACGCCGAGTATGCGCTGAACGAGGGTGGTTGGGGGGAGTCGGTGAACGGCACGCGCCTCTCGAACGACGTGCAGGTGAGCGAGAAGTACGTCGTCAACTATCGGCTCGAGGTGCGCAACAAGGGGGGCCACAGCTCGCTCCCCGTCGCCGACAACGCCATCTACCATCTCGCCGGTGCACTCGACCGCCTGTCGCGTTTCGGATTTCCGCTCAAGACCAACGACGTCACGCGCGCGTACTTCAAAGCGATGTCGACGATCGAGAAGGGGCCCGTCAGCGCCGATCTCCTGGCCGTATCAAACGGGGATGCGGAGGCGATGATGCGCGTGGCGCAGGCGTCGACGCCCTGGAACGCGACGCTGCGCACGACGTGCGTCGCGACGATGCTCGAGGGTGGGCACGCGCTGAACGCGCTGCCCCAGCTCGCGGCGGCGACTGTGAACTGTCGCGTGCTCCCCGAGGACAGCGTCGACTACGTGACGGAGACGCTGCGCGGCGTGATCGCGGACACGGCGGTGAAAGTGATCGTGAGCGGCGCGCCACGCGGCGCCCCGCCGTCGCCGATGCGCGGTGATCTCCTGAGTGCGGTGAGCGCGGTGACGACGGAGCTGTGGCCCGGTGTGTCGTCAGTGCCGATGATGGTGATGGGCGCGACGGACGGCGCGTACCTGCGCGCGGCGGGAATTCCGACGTACGGCGTCCAGGGTCTCTTCTACGATCGCGACGACATCCGATTCCACGGGCGCGACGAGCGGCTCAAGGTGCAGTCGTTCTATGAAGGGCAGACGTTCCTGTACGAGCTCGTGAAGCGCCTGGCGAGCGCGCCTAACGCCTAACCGTCATAGGCCATTCGGTAGTTGAACGATGACGCGCTGCCTAACGACCAAGTAGCGATGACGGTGATTTGAACATGGATTCGTTCAGCTACCTCGCGGTACTGCTCTCGATCATCCTCGGCCTCGGACTGACGCAGTTGCTGACCGCGGCTGGACGCCTCATTCGCTATCGCGATCGCGTCCGCGTGCAATGGCTGCCCCTCCTCTGGGCGGCGATACTGCTCCTGATCTATGTGCAGGTCTGGTGGTCGATGTACGGATTGCGTCTTCGCAGCGGGTGGACCTTTCTCGATTTCTCGATCGTCCTCGCGCAGACCGCGACGCTCTACATCATGGCGGCGGTCGTGCTCCCCGAGGAGGTCGAGACAACGGGTACCGACCTCGGCGTCTACTTCGACCGGCAACATCGCTGGTTCTTCGGATTCTTTCTCGCGACGCTCGTGGTGAGCGTGATCAAGGACGTCGTGCTCGGCGGACGCCTCCCTGACCCAGTGAACCTGGCCTTTCACGCGCTCTTCGCGGCGGGCTGCCTAACGGGGCTCTTCGTCCGGCGGCGCCGGTATCAGGAAGTACTAGGGATCGGCTTTGCCGTGGCGATCGTGGCGTATGTTGGCCTGCTATTCGCCCGATTGTCGTAGATGATAGTTCGTCGCTCCAGCGATTCGTCGTTCATAGAACACGGAATTGCGTGAGCCGGCGCTTCGTACTGTTGCCGGGGCTCGATGGCACCGGCCTGCTCTTCGACAACTTTCTCCGAGCGGCGCCGGCCGACGTGCAGCTCGACGTCTGCGCGCTTCCGCACGATCCGGTCGACTATGCCGGCCTCGCAATGCACCTCGCGCCGCGACTCGACCTTTCGCCGGCGACAGTCTTGCTGGCCGAGTCGTTTTCGGGACCGCTCGCGATCATGCTCGCCGAGGCGCATGCCGTCGGCGGGCTCGTTCTCTGCAACTCGTTCGTGGAGCCGCCGCGGTCGCGCGCGCTCCGTGTGCTGGCGCGGCCATGGTTGTTTCGAAGGCCGCCGCCCGTCGCGTTCATCAGGCGCTTT
This sequence comes from Gemmatimonadaceae bacterium, assembly GCA_035279645.1. Lineage (GTDB taxonomy): Bacteria > Gemmatimonadota > Gemmatimonadetes > Gemmatimonadales > Gemmatimonadaceae > AG2. The sequence goes on along the minus strand of DATEHJ010000655.1, from coordinate 755 downwards.
CTCGTCGGACGCGAAGCGCCGGATGCCCTTGTCGCGCGCGTCAGAAGCGTCATCGCGTCGGTGCCTCCGACGGTGCCCGCGGGACGTCTCAAGACTGCCTTGAGCGTTTCTGTCTCCGCGCGGCTGGCGCGTTGCGCCGCGCCGGTGTTGTATCTCCGTGGAACAGCCGACCGAGTCGTTTCCGAGGCCAGCGTGGATGCCGTCTTCTCCGCCGCGGCAAATCAAGTTTCAGTCGTCAAGCTCGCTGCGCCGCATCTGCTGCTGCAAGTCGAGCCGGAGGCGGCGTGGCGCGCGATCGACGCAGCGACAGCCTAACGGTTATGCGACGCCGGACGTCCGATCGCGCATCGACCGACACCGAGAACTTCCGCTCGTTGCCCGACATCGGCGTGGTGAGCGAACGCTGGCTGCACGCGATCGGCGTTACCACCGTCTCCGAGCTGCGCCGCCTCGGCGCGCCAGAGGCCTACTCGCGAATCGCGTATCGCTTTGGCTCGGCGGTCAATCGAAATCTGCTCTACGCTCTGGCGATGGGGCTGCAAGGCCGGAAGTACAACGACATCACCAGCGACGAGAAACAGAGCCTCTGTGAGGCAGCCGGGATTCCGTCGCCTTCGACGCGCCACTCGACGAGACGCCTGAGATGATTCAGAACGTCGTCGACGCCGTTCAGCGGATCCTTCGCGAGCGCCGCTCGCCGATGCTGGTGGCGATCGATGGCCGGAGCGGCGCGGGGAAATCGACGCTCGCCAAGG
>DATEHJ010000654.1:0-4641 GCA_035279645.1 Gemmatimonadaceae bacterium | reverse complement strand
GACTTCTCGAATCTCGTCGACGGTAACTCCGCTCGATAAAGCGCCCTTGACGTAGATCCCAAGTTCTTGCGGTTGCCTGAGCGCGGTCAGGATCGCTATGTTGAGCATGCTACGGATCCTGCGATCGAGGCCGCCCCTAGCCCAGGCATATCCCCAGGCCCACTCGGTAACGAGGCGTTGAAAACCCATCAGGAAGTCGTCGGCGCCGGCTAGACTTGTGTCAACATACTCGCGGCCGAGTACTTCGCGCCGCAATTCCAGACCCTTGTCGAACAGTTCGCGCACGATACTTTCCTCCAAATCAGTGGGACCTAGCGTTTCAACGATGCATAAAAGCATGCCCACGATGTCGCGCCGACAGCCGCGTACACCGGAGCATGCGATGATCGCCCGGCGTCCTCTTCTGCGAATGCGGGATAACGCCCGCTACCTCACCGTAGATCGCGTCTGCCACGGTCACCGAGGCGGTCGCGATCATTCTTAAAAAGAAGCGCATTCAACTCAGGGCTCGCGCTGCGAGTAGGACTAAACCCTCGACATTTGCTCCAAGAGGTCCGCCGTCCGTCGGCGCGAAGTCGCGGAATCGCGATTCTATGCTGCTGACAATCTCCACCACGCACGAACCAGCCACGGACCTCGGCCACCTCCTGCACAAGAACCCGAGTCGCGTGCATGAGGTATCCTTGTCGTTCGGTCGCGCACTCGTATTCTATCCGGAGGCATCGCCCGCGCGGTGTACGGTCGCCCTCCTGCTCGACGTCGACCCGATCGAACTCGTCCGTGGCAAGAGCGGCGCCGGCGATCAGGGGTTCGCTCTCAGCGATTACGTCAACGATCGGCCGTACGTCGCTTCGTCGTTCTTGGCAGTCGCTCTGAATGCAGCGTTCCGATCTGCTATTGCAGGGAAGAGCGCGAATCGCCAGGAGCTAGCAGAATCCAAAATTCCCCTCGTTATCGAGATCGCAGTTCTGCCGAGCCGCGGCGGCGACGAGTTCATCCGGAAACTGTTTGCGCCCCTCGGCTACGATGTCGAAACGTCTCGTCTGCCGTTGGACGATCGATTTCCCGAATGGGGCGAGAGCATTTACTTTAGGACGACGCTCCGCATCACGGCAAGGCTTTCGGATGTCCTCCGACACCTCACCGTCCTCATCCCGGTCCTGGATGGGTGGAAGCACTATTGGGTGGGCGGCGACGAGGTCGAGAAACTGCTAAAGCGCGGTGAGGGCTGGCTCGCATCGCACCCCGAGCGTGATACGATCGCATTTCGTTATCTCAAGCGCCGTCGCAACCTCGTTCGCATGGCGGTTGAACGGCTCACCGCAGAAGAGTCGGCAGATCCTGACGAAGTCGAATCCACACACGACGAAGAGGAGGAAAAGCTCGAGCGGCCTGGGAGCCTGCACGAGCAGCGTCTCGGCGCTGTCGCGGCCGCCCTCAAGAGCGCGGGTGCGAAGCGCATCGTCGACCTCGGCTGCGGTGAAGGCAAGCTCATCGAACGGCTGCTGAAGGATGCGCAGTTCGAGCGGATCATCGGCATGGACGTCAGCCATCGCGCTCTCGAGCGTGCGGCAGATCGACTCCATTTCGACCGCATGCCTTCACGGTTGCGAGAACGTGTCGAACTCATACACGGATCCCTAACATATCGTGACAAGCGACTTTCGGGTAGCGATGCGGCGACGCTCGTCGAGGTCATTGAGCATCTCGACGCCCCGCGTCTCTCGACGCTCGAACGGGTGGTTTTCGAGGCCGCCAGACCGCGCACCGTCATCGTGACGACCCCGAACGTCGAGTACAACGTGAAGTTCGAAACACTGGAGGCGGGGACTCCGCGACACAAAGACCACCGGTTCGAATGGACGCGCGCTGAGTTCGAGGGTTGGGGTACGACTGTAGCGAGTCGCTTCGGATACGCGTTTCGCACCCTCCCGGTCGGGCCGGACGACCCGAACGTAGGTCCCCCGACGCAAATGGGGGTGTTCACGCTATCAAGCTGACGATTCCCGAGACGGCACTCGTCGCTCTCGTCGGTGCGTCCGGTTCAGGAAAGTCGACGTTCGCGAAAAAGCACTTCCTTTCCACCGAAGTCGTCTCGTCTGATGCATGCCGCGGCATCGTTTCCGATGACGAGAACGACCAGTCGGCGACCAAAGATGCGTTCGACGTGCTGCACTACATCGCCGGCGTTCGCCTGGCCCGCGGGCGACTCGTCGTCGTGGACGCGACGAACGTTCAGCACGAGGCGCGCAAAGGGCTTATCGACCTCGCGCGCCGCCACCACGTGTTGCCGGCCGCGATCGTCTTCAATGTCCGCGAAGAACTATGTCACGAGCGCAATCGCTCGCGGCCGGATCGTGACTTCGGGCCTCACGTCGTGCGTCGTCAGGCGCAAGACCTGCGGCGCTCGCTCCGATCGCTGCAGCGAGAAGGGTTCCGCTACGTTCACATCCTTCAGACTCCCGAGGAAATCGAGGCGGCATTCATCGACCGACAGCCGCTGTGGACGAATAAGAAGTCCGAGCACGGCCCATTCGACATCATCGGCGACGTCCACGGCTGCACGACGGAACTGGAGCGGCTGCTGGGAGACTTGGGCTACGTGGTTTCTGGGCGCGCCGAAGACGTCTGGGACGCACCGATCTACGCCCACCCGACGGGCCGCAAGGCGATCTTCGTCGGCGACCTAGCGGACCGCGGGCCGCGAATCCTCGATGCGATCAAGCTCGTGCGCAACATGGTGCAAAACGGTAGTGCGCTATGCGTACCGGGCAATCATGACGTGAAGCTGGTTCGCGCTTTGCGTGGACGGGACGTTCAGATCACTCACGGCCTTGCCGATAGCCTCGCGGAATTCCGGGCTCTCCCAGAAGATCAACGCTCTCAAGCGAGCGCGGCCGCATGCGAGTTTCTCGACGGGCTCGTCAGCCACTACGTGCTCGACGACGGTAGGCTCGTTGTCGCACACGCCGGGCTGATCGAGTCGCTTCAAGGGCGCAGCAGTGCCAAAGTCCGCGATTTTGCGATGTACGGCGAGACGACTGGCGAAACGGACGAATTCGGACTTCCGGTTCGGTACAACTGGGCTGCGGAATATCGCGGCAAGGCGATGGTGGTCTACGGTCACACGCCCGTCCCTGAAGCCGAGTGGTTGAACAACACGATCAACGTCGACACAGGTTGCGTCTTCGGCGGCAGCTTGACGGCGCTGCGGTACCCCGAGCGCGCCCTCGTATCGGTGCGCGCCGATCGCACCTACTGCCAGCCGGCGAAACCGTTTATCCCTCTACTCCAGGCCGCACCTCCGCTGACCGCGCAGCAGGCCCACGACGATATCTTGGACATCGACGACGTTCTCGGGAAGCGCTTCATCCGAACGCGGCTACGCGGTACGATAACGATACGGGAAGACAAAGCGGTGCCTGCGCTTGAGGTCATGAGCCGATTCGCAGTGCACCCCAAGTGGCTTATCTATCTCCCGCCGACGATGTCGCCTTCCGAAACGAGCACTCGCCCCGGCCTGCTCGAACATCCGGCAGAAGCGTTCGCGTACTATCGACATCAGGGGGTCGCGAAAGTCGTCTGCCAAGAGAAGCACATGGGGTCGCGCGCCGTGGTCATCGTCGGCCGGGATGCAGATGCGATCCGCCGTCGCTTCGGAACCGACGGTGAGGACGGCATCTGCTACACGCGAACGGGTCGGCGCTTCTTCGAGTCATCCGCGATTGAGAGCGCGTTGCTCCAGTCTATCAGGCGGGCGGCCACTAGGTCCGCGTTGTGGGAGTCGCTGGACACAGATTGGCTTTGCATCGACGCCGAACTCATGCCGTGGTCGGCAAAGGCGCAGGATCTCTTGCGCGAGCAATATGCTCCGGTCGGGTCGTCCGGCCGCTCGGCGCTTCAACTCGCAAACTCCGTGCTGGAACGCGCACAAGCGCGGGGACTTGACGGCCATTTGCCACTCGAGCGATTTGCCGGGCGCGTTACCGAAATCGAGCGCTACGTTGCGGCGTATGGCGCATATTGTTGGCCAGTGGCCAATCCCAGTGACCTCAAGCTCGCGCCTTTCCATCTGCTCGCCACCGAATATGGAGTGCACGTCGACAAAGACCACGGCTGGCACATGGAGCAGCTCGCCAAGCTCAGCGCCGCGCACGAAATCGCGGACGACATGCCGCGCCTCGTTTCGACCGAGGCGCGGGTCGTCGATGTTACCGATGAGGGGAGCCAGGCCGAGGCGACCGATTGGTGGGCCTCGCTCACGTCTCGCGGCGGCGAAGGCATGGTCGTGAAACCGTTCGACTTCGTCGCGCGCGGCAGTCGTGGTCTCATCCAGCCCGCCGTGAAGTGCCGAGGACCTGAGTATCTCCGGATCATCTACGGTCCGGAGTATGATGAACCCGAGCACCTCGAGCGCTTGCGCTCCAGAGCGCTCGGCCGTAAGCGCTCCCTCGCGCTCGCGGAGTTCGCGCTCGGAATCGAGGCGCTCGATCGCTTCAATCGGCGCGAGCCGTTGCGACGCGTACACGAGTGCGTGTTCGGCGTTCTCGCTATGGAGTCCGAACCCGTCGACCCGCGGTTGTAGCGATGCTACGGCGTCTGGTTCGCTTCGCCGCCTAGGTTGGTGTTATGAGTGCACGC
>DATEHJ010000653.1:0-5300 GCA_035279645.1 Gemmatimonadaceae bacterium | reverse complement strand
GCACGAACGACGTCGCGTCAACGACAAGGCGCGCCGGGACAGAGACCGGGACGACGACAATAGGGCATGGAGCAGGAGTGATCGCGACCGCTACGACGATCGATCGAACTACGGATACGGCGGCAACGGCGCTTACGGCGTCCCATCGCGCGTCGGCGAGCACGGCTCGGCGGCGCGATCACGTTCCGGCAGCGCCAACCGCGACGCCCGGTGGAATCGCGACGGACGATGAGCGAACGCTAGCTCAGACGTTGAAGCGAAAGAGTAGTACGTCTCCATCAGCGACGACGTACTCCTTGCCTTCGGCGCGCGCGACTCCTTTCTCGCGCGCGCCTTTCCATCCACCGTTGGCGACGAAATCCGGATAGGCGACGGTCTCGGCGCGAATGAAACCGCGCTCGAAGTCGGTGTGGATCACGCCGGCGGCAGCCGGCGCCGTGTCGCCGCAGTGAATCGTCCACGCGCGCACTTCCTGCTCGCCGGCCGTGAAATACGTCTGGAGGCCGAGCAGATGGTAGCCGGCGCGGATCAGCCGATCGAGCCCCGCGGACTCGATGCCTAACGACGACAGAAACTCCCTCCGCTCATCAGGCGAGAGCTCGGCGAGCTCGGCCTCGATCTTCGCCGAGAAGGGAACGACCTCCGCATGCTCACCACTCGCGGCGACGGCGTCGCGCAGGCAGCGCAGATGCGGACCCTCGTCCCCCGCCAGCTCGTGATCGGTGACGTTGGCGGCGTAGAGCACCGGCTTCGTCGTGAGGAGCGACAACGGCTGCAACGCCGCCAGCTGCCCGAGCGACAGGCGCGCCTCCCACAGCCCGCGTCCTTCGCGGAGGAATCCAAGCGCGAGCTCGAGCACCGCCAACTCCGCCTTTGCGTCCTTGTCGCCGGTCTTCGCCGCGCGCTGCGTGCGATCGAGCCGCTTCTCGACGACGGAGAGATCCGCGAGCGCGAGCTCGAACTCGATGACCTCCCGATCGCGCACGGGATCGACGTCACTCATGACGTGCGTGACGTCAGGGTCCTCGAAACAGCGCACGACGTGCACGATCGCATCGGTCTCGCGGATGTTCGAGAGAAACTTATTGCCGAGTCCTTCGCCCTCGGCCGCGCCCTTCACGAGACCGGCGATGTCGACGAACTGTACGACCGCCGGAACGACTTTCTTCGGCTGCACGATGTCCGCGAGAGTGCGAAGCCGCGCGTCAGGCACCTCGACCATGCCGACGTTAGGCTCGACGGTGCAGAAGGGATAGTTCGCCGCCTCGGCGCGAGCCGCGGTGAGGGCGTTGAAGAGGGTCGATTTACCGACGTTCGGAAGGCCAACGATACCGAGCTTCAGCATGCAATCTAGAGATGAGGAAGGCGAAGGAACGATTGTGAGCAAAGTGCGATGGCGCCTTACGACTATCGCTGCTCAGATGGAGCGGCGATGCAGGATTTCACCAAGCTTAAAGTGTGGCAAAAGGCCCATCGACTGGCGATCGATCTCAAGCGCGAGATCGATAGAGGTCCCAAGTGGGACTTTCCTGGCCTAAGAGGACAAGTTCTGAAAGCGGCGGCCTCTATCGCGGACACGCTTGCGGAGGGCTGCGGCAAGAGGTCACCGCGGAGCTTGCGAAATATGCCGACATGTCGGCGGCATCCGCGAAAGAGACGTTGGGACAGCTGCTGCGAGCCAAGGATTTGGGATTCTTATCGGAGAAAAAGTTCAAGGAGTTTGAACAACGGATTGATGAGATTAGACGAATGCTTTGGTCTCTGGCCGAGGAAGTCCGGCGGCAACACGGGCGCGGCCGGTAGCCCTCAGTACAGCAGTAAGGAGTACGACGTATGAAGTATCTCGCCGCGTTTTCAGCTCGGAGAACCGCCCTCAAGCGGGGCTACTTCGTACTTCGTACTGACGTACTGTCATACTGAGGGCTGGCGGTCGCGATCGGTGAGCGATGGTGGAAGTCGACGAACTTATGGCGCGTCTTCGCTCGTCACCTTGCGGTTGAACCGATTCATCACCGGCTCTATCCCCTCCTTGATCCACGACTCGATTGCCTCGACGAACGACGGCATCAGCTCGTTCACGACCTTCGCATCTCCCTTTCCAAACTCACTCAACACATAGTCCGCCAGGTCGCCGCGATGCCGACCAGGGGGCGGGCCAATGCCGATACGCAACCGGGCGTAGTCCTGGTGTCCCAGCGCGCCCTCGATGCTCTTGAGGCCGTTGTGGCCGGCTGAGCTGCCGCGGGCGCGGAAGCGAAACGAGCCTAACGGGAGCGCCGCTTCGTCGAGCACGATCAGCAAATCGTGCTGCGGCGCCCAGCCCGCGCGGCGCAGATAGGGACGAAGCACGGCGCCGCTCAGGTTCATGTACGTCTGCGGCTTCACGAGACGCACCGTCGCGCCGTCGACCTGCCCGCCGACCACGCGAGCGTCACCGTCGCGGCGCCACCCGTCCAAACGCCAAACGTCGGCCAGGTGGTCGACGACCCACCAGCCGACGTTGTGCCGCGTTCGCTCGTATTCCTTCCCCGGATTGCCGAGGCCGACGATCACTTTCACCGGCCCCGGGTCTCCGTCGTGGCGTGCGAAAAGTCGGGCGAGCGCGCGGAGCACGACGACGAGCCTTACGCCTCCTCGCCGCCCTCCTCCTCGCCCTCTTTCGGCTTGCGGATGAGTTCTGGCTCGACTGCCGCCTCCGGCACCACCGCGACACCGACCGCCGGCGTCTCCGCCGCCCGTGGCGCCGACACCGTGCAGACCGTCGCGTCTTCATCGTCCAGCACTTCGACGCCGGCAGGAATGCTCAGCTCGCGCACGTGGATCGAGTGCCCGATCACGAGCGGCGAAACGTCGACGTCGACGTGATTCGGGATGTTTGATGGATCGACGCGAATGCGCAGCTCGTGCATCACCTGGTCGAGAATACCGCCCTCGCGCACGCCCTCGGCCGATCCGACGAACACGAGCGGAATGCTCACCGTCACCTTCTCGCCCGCGACGAGCTCCTGGAAGTCGACGTGCAGGATCGAACGCTTCACGGGGTGACGCTGGATCTCGCGGATGAGCGTCCGCGCTGAACGCCCGTCGATCGAAAGTTCGATGACGGTGCTAGCTGCCGCCACGCGTTCGAGGAGCCGCTCGAGCTCGCGCGTGTCGATTGCCAAGGATTGCGGCTGGCGACCATGGCCGTAGATGATCGCGGGAACCTGTCCGCCTTGCCGCAGCTTCCGCGCAACGCCGGTGCCGGCGTCGCTCCGAGCTTTGGCGTCGAGATTTGCCGTTGCCATTGCTGATTACCAAAGTTTGAAACAACTCGTGTGCAGCGAATGAGCCGATGAACGGTTGCTACTCTCGGAAGGCTGCGTCCTTCCTACCATACCGCGCCGCGCACGAGTCGCGCGGCGATCATCGGCCCGGTCATCCCGAGCGAAGCGAGGGATGGCAGAATCTAGTCGAACAAGCTACTCACCGACTGCTCACTGTGGGTAAACCGAATCGCCTTCGAGAGGAGCTCGCCAACCGACAACACGCGGAGCGTCGCGAAACAGCGTTCCGGCGGAATCGCGATCGTGTCCGTCACCGCGACTTCCGCGATCGCCGACTCGCACAGCCGTTTGGTGGCCGGTCCTGACAGCAGGGCGTGCGTTGCACAACAGTAGACGTCCCGCGCGCCGAGCGCCTTGAGCGCGCGTGAGGCTTCGGACACTGTACCGGCGGTGTCGATCATGTCGTCGACGAGAATGCAATCCATTCCCTCGACCTCGCCGACAACGTTCACCACCTCCGACACGTTCGGCGCCGGCCGGCGCTTGTCGATGATGGCGAGCGAGGCATTGAGCCGTTTGGCGAAGCCACGCGCCATCTTCGCCGACCCGACATCCGGAGCGACGACGACTGGATTGGTGAGTTGCTTCCGTCGATAGTGATTCACGAACACCGGCATCGCGTACAGGTGATCCACTGGAATGTCGAAGAATCCCTGGAGCTGATGCTGGTGGAAATCCACGCCGAGCACACGGTCCGCGCCCGCCGAAACGATCATGTTCGCCAACAGCTTGGCGCCGATCGGAACGCGGGGCTGGTCTTTTCGGTCCTGGCGAGCGTAGCCGTAGTACGGCATGACGCAGGTGATGCGCGCCGCCGAGGCACGCCGTGCCGCATCGATGAGCAAGAGCAGCTCGAGCACGTTCTCCGCCGGCGGATTTGTCGGCTGGACGATGAATACGTCGAGCCCTCGGACGTTCTCGTCGATGCGCACGGAGATCTCACCGTCCGCAAAGCGGCCGAGGCTCACCCGGCCAACGTCGACGCCGAGGTGATCGGCGATCGTTTCGGCGAGTGCACGATTGGCCGAGCCGGACAGCAGCTTGAGGCCGTGACTCGGTACAGCTAGTCCGTCCATGGACTTTGGGTAGCTCAGATCAGAGAGGTGCTGGAGTGCGTACGAGAGGGAGCGTGCGCCGAGCGCAAGGCCAATTGCCCCGCGTGGATTCGAACCACGATTCTGCGGTCCAAAGCCGCATGTCCTGCCATTGGACGACGGGGCAGACTTGTCCTGCGGACCTCAGCGCTTAGCCTGAAGAGCGCAAGCGACCGGGGACGAAGGACGTCCGGAGCACTGGAAATAAAGCAGCGGAGAGACCTGGGTCAAATACTTCGACCGCGAAAACGATCGAACTATTGCAGAAGTGTCCGATCGCGGGTCACTGGAGCCAGCCTCCGGTGAATCCCGCCCTTTGCAGCCCTCGACGGATGTACGGGCTTTGCCGCATCAGCTTCCAGATCAGCCCCGTGCGATAGTTCTCGATCATCACGATGATCGGGCCTTGGTCGATCCCGAGGTAGTCCACGTCGAACCAGCCGACGCCATTCACGACGTGACCCGCCTGGACACGGGCGCCTGCGTCATGATAGGTGGGGTCGAACGCGTCGATGAAGCCATACTGGCCGAACAAGGCGTTGCCGTACTTGGTGCGCATTGCTTCGAGCGCCGGCACCGCGATTTCGGGCGCGAAGGGGACCGAGCCGCCGGCCGCCGTCGGCGCAATGGTGCCGTCGTCGCGAATGTCGTTCGCCGCGGCGCCCCGTGCGTTGTAGGTGTGAAACTGCCGCGACACGCCGTCGACGAGCATTGTGGTGTCGAGCGGTCCGTCGGACGCGGTGAGGCCCCAGATCGTCGCGCTGTAGTCGCGAAACTTGCCGGGGTTGTCGATCGCATACACGCGCTGCGCCAACGTCGCTCGGCGCGAATTCTCAAAATAGTCGATGCCGCGAGCGCGCATGTACGCGTCCTGAATCCC
>DATEHJ010000652.1:0-9057 GCA_035279645.1 Gemmatimonadaceae bacterium | reverse complement strand
CACGCGCGGGAGCCGCAGGGACGGGAGGCGTCGATGATCCGTCGCTCGATTCCGTCTCACGTGGTCTCACGGTGTCGACGGTGGTGGTCACTGCCCGAGGGACCGGATTCTCGTCGCTTGGACCGGCGCTCGGTGTGGGCGCATCGACACTGCTGGTATCGACCGGCTCGTCACGGTAGGGATTCGGCTCGCCGGTAGCCTCGGCGGCAGGACGGTCATGCGGGCGCTGTCCGCGGCCGCGACGAGGAGGGCGTCGACGTTCGTTCATGCTGCTGTTGTTGAGTAAAGGTGAATACTCCGCCTGCTCGCCCACATCGGGGCCGACTGCAAACTGCGGAAACTCGATATAAAGCTCGTGTGTCTACGCTGCGCGCGACATCGCGCAGAGCGCGCAGCCGGAACCGCTGTGAATCCTGGACGGATTCGCAGTGCGGAAACGACGCAATGTGGCGGGATCGATGCGACGCGTGCTTTTGCCTTTTGCCGCTAGGAGCGAAGTCGGCTCACGGCGGTGCCGGCGATCGTGATGCGGCGCGGCGCCTTGACCAACCGGAGAATCGCTCGAGCGCGGGACCCGGGCAGCCACGCCAAAATCAGAGCGACCGAGCGGACGACGTCGCAGTCGTACCGGCGGACGCCTACGAGTATCGCCACTTACTCGATGTCGCGCAACCCTGAAATTGGTTCTGCGGTTATGACGACTTGCTGCGAACTTCGTGCCGGGGCAGAAGGACCGTGGTGCCACATCCATCTCCGCTCTTCGATAGTGCGCCAAGTCACGCTCGCTGTTTACCGATGACGCGTAGACTCACTGCGCGTCCGCAATCCAGCGTCTAGGGCATTACCCCTTCCAAGCGAGTGCGGCAATCGAGCGGCTTGCCTAGTATTTGTGCATGGAATCGAGCCCTGCCGCCGTCAACTTTGGTCTCGCACAGATCGTGGAGGAGTACCGCGCCACTGGCAACATCGGGACGGTGTTCGATCGAGTCCGCACGCTCGCAAATCAGGTCGACCCAGATCAGTTGGCGCAGGCAGCGCAGCCGTACCACGATATGCCCGAAGTCGTGATACCCGCCTACGAACATATTGTCGCCGCGCAGCCGCAAAATGCCCAGGCAATGGTGCTTCTTGCAAACGCATACTGGCTCACGGGGCGCGGCGCGGACGTCGTCGGCGCCCTCGCGGCTCGCGCCAAGGCAGTCGACGGCAGCAATCGCGGTGCTTGGCACCTGTGGGCACTCGCCGAACCGGCGCTTCGTGCGCGTGTCGAGCGCTGGCGGAAAGTCTCGCAGCAGTTCCCGAGCGATCAACTCGCGCGCGCGGCCTTGGCCGACAACGCCACGAGTCTTGCCGACGCCGAAGACGATCCCGCCGCGCTCGACCTCGCGATCCAGACGTATGAGAGTTTGCTCACCGAAGCGAACACTCGCGAACAGGTATCCGCGCTGACCGCGACGTTGAGAGCCCTGAAAGGAAAGGCCTAATCGCCGCTGCTAGCGGCGCGGGCGCCACCTCATTCGACAAAGCGTGTCTTCGTCGTATCCAACCGGTCCAGAAACTTCCGGATATCGTCCCCGACCGCTTGGATCCTCGTTATGCTGTGCGGATTGAATTGCGGATCGAACGGGCTTCGCGTCGGACCACCCGCGACCTCGAGCACGGCCTCGAAGTTATAAGCGTGAGTCTGTCCGGTCTTCGGATCGGTCCATGAGCCGCGCCAAGCGAGCTCGCGATTCTTCGGCCAGATGCCGTACGGCAGCGCGAAGGTCCGCACCTTGTAGCCGGCGACCGCCGAATCGATGCCCATGATGTTGCGCGCGATCTGTTCTTGAACCACCGCGTCTGAGTATTTGTTCAACATGGCGTGCCAGAGCGTGTGGCCGCACAGCTCGAAACCGTTGTCGGCGAGCCACTTCACCTTCTGAAGCCGCCACTGCCGATGCTGGCCACGGTACTTCGGTCCATCGCCGAAGAAGTTGTGTCCCGCCGCGCCACCATTCAGCATGCAAAACGTCGCGCGATTGGTCCACCCGGGATGAGTCTTCGCGAAATCCAGCCAGATGCCTAGTCCGCTCGTCGGATCGATCTCGAGCTTGCCGTTGTTCTCGATGTAGCTGAACTGCTCCGCCGACGCGTCGTCGAAGACGAAGATCACCGGCGACATGCCCGGCGGCACCTCGTGGAAATCCTTGTCGAGCATTTGTGAAACCGTGACCGGCCGATAACCGCGCGCGTACACGTCCTCGAGATCCTTTCGGAAGCTCTCCGGCGTGCGCGTGTACTCCGCGTTCTTCGTACCGGTGATCAAATGGTATTCCAGGATCGGGATGCGGCCCATGTGATTGGCCGAAAGGCGCCCGGGCGCCGCGATGTCGCCCGCCGAGGACGCAGGTGTGCCGCTCGTGGGAGACGAGACTGGGTTGCCCCCCGCCTGCGGGGCTTCCACTGCCACCCGAGTCGAGGCATCTGTTCTGCCTGTAGCATTCGCGTCTTTCGTGACGCGACCGCAGGCTGTCGCCGCGACAAGGGCGAGCGCGAGGGTCAACGATGTATGCTTCGTGCGGTAAGTCATAGCGTGCGACGGTCGACGGCTCACAACGTGTTCAACGGATGGCTCTCGATGCCTGAAGGGAACCAGGGAGGCGCAAGGAACGTAGCAGATTCATGCTTGGAATCCCGCGAAAGCGGCGCGGCTCACGCGTGAGACTGTCTCCCCGTTCGCTTGTAACGGCGCTCCGGCAGCGCCTCCGTGAGGCTCCAAAGCTCTCACTTCATACACTGGTCCGGCGTCACTGGATCGGGCTCGCTCTCGTTGGCGGCGCCATCGTGGCTGTGTTCGGCCTCGATAGCTGGCTCTACACCTGTGGCTTCAGCGGCTGCCCTACCGGCTCCGAGATTCGCGCCTTCCATCCCAGCGAAGGAGGGCAGATCGTCGACGAGTACGGTCGCCTCATCGGTCACCTCGCCATTGTGCGCCGTGTGAACGTGGAGCTCCGCGAAGTGCCGTCCTACGTTCAGCAAGCATTCATCGCTACCGAAGACCGGCGCTTCTACGACCACAACGGACTCGATTGGCGCGGCTTCATGCGCGCGCTCGTGCGGAACGTCGGCTCACTCGGCGTTCGCGAGGGGTTCAGCACGATCACCATGCAGGTGGTGCACAATAGCTTCCTCGCCGATCGCTACCACGGGCGGTCGTTGAGGCGAAAGCTGGTCGAACTTCGGATATCGCGGCTCGTTGAACGCGAGCTCACAAAGAATCAAATCCTCGAGCACTACCTCAACGTCATCTACCTCGGCAACGGCATGAATGGCGTCGAGGCAGCGAGCCGTGATCTTTTCGGAAAGCACGTCAGCCAACTCACGGTTGCCGAGGGAGCGATGCTCGCCGCGCTGCCCAAAGCTCCCTCGACATACACACCCCGACGCAACCCACAAGTCGCCGCGAATCGTCGCAACCTCGTGCTCGGCCTCATGGCGCAGCAGGGCTTCATCTCCAACGGGCAGGCGAGTGCCGCGGCGCGCGAGCCCCTGCGCATCGCCGACAACGAGTGGCGCCCGTCGACTGTAGACGAACCAACCGCGTTGGACGCAGTGCGCGCGATTGTCGACTCCGTGCTCCCAGATGTGCTGAAAGACGGCGACGTCGTCGTCCACACGACGCTCGATCTTGGGTTGCAGCGATCCGCCGATCGCGCCATCGCCAAGCAAGCGGCCGCTATTACGCGCGAGACGATCGATTCGTATGGTCACGTGAGCGAGGCGGCGCAAGGCGCACTCGTCGCGATGGATCCGGCGACTGGCGATATCCGTGCACTGGTTCCTGGACGTCACACGAACAAAACCGTGCGCGGAGGCTTCAATCGCGCGCTGTTCGCGAAACGACAACCCGGCTCGGCGTTCAAACCCTTCGTGTACGAGGCGGCGCTGCAAGCCGGACTCTCCCCGGCATCGATGGTCGACGACGATCCGGTCGAGGTCACCGTTGGGCGCACGGTGTGGCGTCCCGCGAACTACAGTGACAATTACGCAGGGCAGGTCACGCTGCGCCGGGCGCTCACGCTCTCGGCGAATGCCGCGACGGTTCGGGTGAGCCGCACCGTTGGTGAGCCGTCCGTCATCGCGGCCGCGCATCGCAACGGCATCATGAGCCCGATACCTGCCGTTCCCGCCATCGCGTTAGGTGCCGTCGACGTGACGCCCTTGGAGCTCGTCACTGCGTACGCGCCCTTCGCCAACGGTGGACTCAAGGTGCGGCCGCGCCTCGTCACTCGCATCGAAGCGCCGGACGGCACTCCGCTTTGGAGCGCGGAAATTCAGACGATGCCGGTAATGGATCCGCGCGATGCGTACGAGATCACGTCGATGCTTCGCTCCGTCGTCGATTACGGAACGGGACGCACACTCCGCGACCTCGGCGTCACTGGTCCAGTGGCGGGAAAGACTGGCACCACGAACGAGGGCAACGATGTTTGGTTCGTCGGCTACACGCCATCTCTCCTCGCCGGCGTCTGGTTCGGCTACGACACGCCACGTCCGATTGCGTATGGCGCCACCGGCGGACATTTCGCCGCGCCGGCGTGGGCCGACTTCTATTTGAATGGGTGGCGCGAACGCCCCGGTGCCGACTTTGCCGTGCCGGAAGGCATGGTGATGCGCGTGATCGATCCGGAGTCGGGAATGCTCGCGACCGAATTCTGTCCGAGACGTCAGCGCGAATACTTCAAGCCGGGCACCGAACCGCAGCTCCCGTGCAACATGCACGCGGAGCACTTCGAGTCGCAGACCGTCGACAACGGGGAGAGCCTCCCCCAAGACGTCGGCAACGTGTTACAGTCGATCGGGAAGGGGATTGGGAAGCTGAGGAAGATCTTCCGTTTCTAAAGAACCCCCAACCACTTCGACCGGTCGTTCTCGAAGCCCGGGAAAATCGTCTCGAGCTTCTGCGCGCCGAGATGCTTTGCCGCGACCTCGCTGAACACGGAGCGGAAGTCTGTCGTTAGGGCGAGATCCCGCCCTTCGTTCAACTGTTCCTGCTCGAGGCCCGGCCACCGCCCAAAGATCTTCTTGCCGCCCTGTACGCCGCCGCCGATCACGAAGAGTGCTGTGGCATGTCCGTGGTCCGTGCCGCCGTTGCCGTTCTGACGCGCGGTACGACCGAACTCCGACATCGTCATGATGACGACGTCGGCCATGCGATCGCCGAGATCGGCCACGAGTGCATGTATAGATTTTGCGAAATCATCGAGCCGCGCCGCGAGCTGGCCGGTCGCTCCGCCCTGATTGACGTGAGTATCCCATCCGCCGACATCGGCGAACGCGACCTCGAGCCCGACGTCGGCCTTGATGAGCTGCGCGATCTGTCGGAGATGCTGGCCGAACGGTGAACGCGGATAATCCGCGTTGTTCTGCGGGATGTACTGCTGCGGATTCGCCGAGCGAAGAATCTTCATCGCCTCGAACATCTCGCCGCCCGCGGCATGCACGACATCGGCGTTTCCTGTGCGATACAATGCCTCGATGCGGTCCGCCTCGGTGCCATTCGTGCGAATCGAGAACTCGTCGAGACTGTTCATCGCGATCACAGGCGCCGGACCCTCGAGAATGCGTGGCGTCTGCGGCGTCATCGCGACCGCCTCGAAAGGCGAAGAGCCCACGCCATCCTTCTTGGTGTTCGCGGCCTGCCGAACTCCGGCGGCGGCGCATTCCTCGCAGGTCCCGCGCGTCGCGAGGTAGCGATTGAGCCAGCCGTCGGGCGTGCCCTTGTTGTCGGGCGTGCCACTTTCCATGTAGTCCTGCGCATCGAAGTGCGAGCGCGTGTTGCTCGGACTGCCGACGGCATGCACTGGTGCAAGAAGGCCGCGGTCCCACAGCTCCTTCATCGGTGCGAGCGACGGATGCAGTCCGAAAAATCCGTCCAGGTCGACTGCCGCCTGGGCCGCGCCGGATATCGGCCGCGGAATGGCGATCGACGGCCGCATGCGGTAGTAGGCCGCTTCGCCGTGTGGGACAACAACGTTCAGCGCATCGGCCGCGCCGCGCTGGAAGAGACAAATGAGAACCTTCCCGCGGCGGTTGCCGTGCGTCGATGCGCCACGAATGAGCTCCATGCCATAGACGCTGCGACGCAGGAAACTCGGACTGAGCCCCATAGTCACTAGCGCCATCGCTCCCGACTTCATGAACACGCGACGATTCATACGTTCGATACCTCTAAAAGCGATTGAGACTACGGCGCTTAACGACGCTGGAATTCCGGCGAGCCGAGCGCGAGGCCGACGACCTGTGCCAACCCTTCGAGATTCACCGGCCGATTGAGTGGCGACGGCGCGTTGGGTCGCGGACGGCCGTTCTTGGCGACCACGGCCGCCTGTCGCGGCCGCGCGTCCGCACCATCGTCAGGCATGGGGTTATCCATGATGTCCCTGCCTGACGAGTCGGCCGTTGCCAACTTGCCGACGAGAGGATTCTCACCCGACATCAGAGTCGATCGCGTTTCGGGCGATGACTGACCGCCGAGGATCACCTTGATCACGCCATCGACCTGCGTTGTCCGGTTCGTGCCACGAAGAGGTGGAGCAGCAGGCCACGTCGCAACCGACGCGCCGGGCACGCGACCGGCCGCGAGCGCGAGGCCGAAATTGATCCGATTCAGGATCGCGCCTGTGTTCATCCAGGCGTCCGCACGGTCGGGCCACCCGTCGGGCGTCTGTCTTCCGAATATCGGTTGACCCAAGCGGGCGACGAGCTGCGCCGTTCGCACCGTGGTGTCGGGCTGCGCGTTCATCACGCGCAGCGCGCTCGCCACGACCTCGAACGGCGTCTTCACCTTCGCGCGGTACGCCGAGCGGCTGAAGAATTCGGGGGACGTCACAACGCACCGCAGCGTCTCCCGGATGTTGCCGTCAGTCTTCGTGAACACACTCGCGCACTGATCCACCAGCGCCGGCGGCGCGCTGTCGCTCACGAAGTGTCGCACGAGCTTTCTCGTTATGAAACGCGCGGTCGACGGATGGCGAGCCACGATATCGAGTACGTCCTCGCCATCTTCGATGCCGCGCCCCGCCGCGAGCGTGTGACCGAGCACCACCTTCTGCCCCGCATCGTGCATCTCCGGACGGAACACGAACTCGCCATCGCGAGGGTTCATCGTCCACCCGGTGAGAGCGCGCGCGACCTCGACGACGTCCTTCTGGCTATACCCGCCGTCCACGCCGAGCGTGTGCAGCTCCATCAACTCACGCGCGTAGTTCTCATTGAGTCCGCGCGCTCGTTTCGGCGCCGCCGCGCCGCCAGGACGCGGAGAAACGCGACCGATCGCCGGCCGCCGAATGCCCGCGAAGCGCCCTCGCATCGGCTGTCGTACTGCGGCGAGCGTCGGATGCAAGCTGTCGGCGGCGCTCTCCCAGTTGTCGAGGAAGAACAGCATTGCCGGACTCTTCGCTACCGCTTCCAGCAGATCTCGGAATCTTCCGAGCGCGCGCGGGCGAATCACGTCGCGATCGTACGAGGCGAGGAAAAGTCGCGTCTGTCCCTTCCCGGAATACACCGAGAAGTGATTCTCCCAAAAATCGACCATCACTTCGTCGAGCTGCCGCTCGCTCACGACCGCCCGTGCGAGCTTCGCCGACTGCACGTCACCAACGATCCTTTGCGCTCGACGCGCGAGATCTCTCAACTGCGGATCGTTCGCCAATGCATCGCGTCGAGCGTCGCGCTTCGTCGCCGAGGTGTCGCCATCGGCGCGTAACTGCATTTGCTCGCGGCGACGCGCCTGCTGAACCTGACGAAAAGTCTCAACGAGCTCCGACGTGCTTTCGTGTAGCGTTTGGTAATGTCCCACAAGCTCGTCCGCCGGAGCGTCGTCGATGCGCTCAGGTGTGAGTTGCTGCACAATCCACTTGTCTACACCGATGGCGCGCACTCTCTCGGCGTCACCTGGACGCGGTCCAAAGCTGAGGCGGTTTAGAACCTGCTGCACTTGCTCGTCGGGCAGGAGCTCGCGCGGCTCCGTCGACGACATGATCACAGGCTCCGCGACAGAGGTGGCTACCGGTGCGCGCGCCGTCGATCCAACGGGCATGCTGGCCGAGCATCCTACCACTGCCGCCGTCAATACAAGCGACCAACTCGATAAATGCATGCAGTCACACCATGGCGAACGGGTAGAAACGACTGTTGGTGGACGCCGCCGAGACAGGAATCGTTAAGAATGCGACGGTGCACTTAGCGTCGTATCTATCGGGGCTTTATGACACAAATGATGTCTTTTCTCTTGCGTCATTCGCCCCTCCGCTCTTACGGTTGTCTTGATAGCCTCTCAACGCCGGGCAACGCCCAGCTAGAGCGCCCCGCCCGTAGGAGCTTCTCATTCTTCTCGATCAACAGCGACGGCTCGCCACCTTCGACGCCTTCGTCGATACCGCTACCGCCTCAATTGCCGAGGCCGGCGCGGCGAGCCGCGCGATTGCCCTGCTTGTAGCTGACGTCGATCACTATCGACGGATTGCTGACGAGTTTGGTCAACCATACGCTGAATCGGTGCTGCGTACGATCTTCGATCTGGCGCGCTCGAATCTGCGTGAAGGTGAATTGGTCGCGCATCCGGGCGGAGACGAGCTCGTCGCATTGCTGCGCGCCTCGGCGTCCGCCGCTCACGACGTTGCGGAGCGTCTGTGCGCCGCGGTGCGCGGTCACCTCTTCCCGAGCACGGACCACGGCCCGGGACCGCGAGTCACCATCTCGATCGGTGTCGCGAGCGCCCCGGATCATGGATCGACATACCAGACGCTGCACGCGGCAGCCGACGCGGCGCGAGTTCGCCTAAAGGGCCAGGGACGCGACGGCGCCTCGCTCGCTTCGCCGACGACCAAAATCCCGCAGCGACGCCTCGACATCGAGCGGTTCGCTGGCCGAGGCGAGGAACTGTCGACGCTCGTGCGGTACCTCAACGACGCGGTGAACGGCGCTCCGCGCGCGGTAGCGATTCTGGGTGAAGCAGGAGCTGGTACGGCGGCGATCGTGCGCCAGCTCGAGTCCGAAGTGCGGCTGCGTGGA
>DATEHJ010000651.1:0-4104 GCA_035279645.1 Gemmatimonadaceae bacterium | reverse complement strand
TCGCTCGACGCGCCAACGCTCTATTACACGGCACTCGTCTCGCTGATCACTGGCGCGCTCTTCGGCTTGGCGCCCGCGTTGCAGGCATCGCGCGGCCAACTCACAGAAGCCCTGAAAGAAGGCGCGCGCGGCGCCAGCGGCGGAGCGCGACATAACCGGCTTCGCAGCACCCTCGTCATCGCCGAGGTAGCGTTGTCGCTTGTTCTCCTCGTCGGCGCCTCGTTGTTCGTCCGGACCTTCGTCGGGCTGCGGCATCTCCCGGTTGGCTTCGATCCGTCGAAGATCCTCACGATGCGCTTCTATCTGCCAGGTGCGCGCTACGACAGCAGCCGCGCCGAGCAGCAAGCGGCCGAAGACATTGTGCAGCGTGTTCGCGCACTCCCGGGGATCGAAACGGCAACGATCTCGAACACGATCCCGCTCAGCGGTGGCGGCAGCGGCGCGGGAGTGATCATCGAAGGTCAGACGGTCGAAAAGGGCAAGGAGCCGTTTGTCTTTTGGACTGGCGTGGCTGGACAATGGCTATCGACGTTCGGCGTGAAGCTCGAGAGTGGCCGAGATTTCACGGACGCTGAGTTACGGGACAGTACCCGGCTCGCGGTGATCGACCACACGATGGCGCTCAAGTTCTGGCCGAAAAGCGATGCGGTGGGGCAGCGCTTTCACCTAACGAGCGATTCGGCGTCGACATGGTTCACCGTCATCGGCGTCTCGCGCAACATGCGCATCTTCCAGCTCGACAACAACGGCCCGCCACGCCCCTCGGCATTCTTGCCGTATCACTTTCTCCCAGTGCGCAACAACGGCTTGATGGTTCGCGTACAAGGGAGTGCTTCGCCGACGTTGGTCACGAGCGCGGTCCGCGGCGCCATTCGCGCCGCGGACGCGACGCTGCCCGTGTTCAGCGTACAGACGATGGAGAAGGTGCGCGCGCTGAGCTTCTGGCAGTATGCACTTTTCGGCGCGATGTTCGGCGTTTTCGGCGGGCTCGCCCTGCTGCTGGCGGCGATCGGCGTGTATGGGGTGATCTCGTATGGCGTCGCCCAACGCACGCGCGAGATTGGCGTGCGCGTCGCCCTCGGTGCGCAGCGGGGCGACGTCGTCGGCCTCGTCGTCCGGCAGGGCATGGCGCTCGCGTCGATCGGGATCGTGTGCGGAGTCGCGGGTGCGTTTGGCGTCACACGCGTCGTGAAGAGTTTGCTCATCGGCGTGTCTCCCACCGATCCGATGAGCTTTCTCGGCGTCGCGGTCTTTCTCGTCGTCGTCGCTCTCTTGGCGAGCGTCATTCCCGCGCGCCGCGCGACCGCCGTCGATCCGATCGTGGCGCTGCGTATGGAATAGCCAGGCCCTCACTCGAGATGTAAGGCAGTGATCGGCTCGACTCGCGCCGCGCGCCGCGCGGGAATTCCGATCGCGGCAAACGCTACGACGAAGAACGTGAGCGTCGCCGCGACGTAAGTCACGGAGTCGCCGGCCGTGATCCCGAACACGAATGTCGCGGCTATCCGTCGCAGCAGGACCGCCGTCACGAGGCCGGCCACCAGGCCGATCGTGACGAGCTGCGCACCTTTGCCGAACAGCTCCATGAAGATGCGCTCGCGGGTCGCGCCGAGCGCGAGGCGGATCCCGATCTCGTGCGTGCGAAGCCTAACGACGTACGCGACGAGGCCATAGATCCCGATCACCGCGAGAACCACGGCGACGGCCGCGAACGACGTCACGAGGCCCGCTTCGAGCCGCGGCCTCGCCAGCACCTTCGCGACGTCCTGCTCGATCAGCCCCACGTTCGAGACGCCCTGCGTTGGATCGACTTCCTGAATCGCGTGAATGATCGCCGCCTTTTCGGCGAGGGGATCGGTTGTCGTCCTGACGACGAGATTCGTTATGTAGCCTGGCACCTGCGCGTGCAGGAGGAACACGGTCGGCTGGGGGTCGGCCGTGAGTCCGTCGTGATGCACGTCCCCCACGACGCCGATGATTTCCGACGGCACATTGTCGTCCCATTGGACGATGACGTTGCGACCGAGTGCGCGGCCGTTCTGGTAGTACTGCTTCACGAATGCCTGATTCACGACCACGACGCGCGGACCGCCCATGCGATCGGTGCGATCGAATGCGCGCCCTTCGACGACCGGAATCCCCATCGCCGCGAAGTAGCCGCGGCTCACGAGCGAACATTCGGTGAAGAGCGATCGCGAAGGATCGGGGGTTCCGTCTTCGCCGCGCCAGAAGCCGGTGCCGCAGTTCAACCCGCGCAGCGGCAGAAACTGGATCGTTCCCGCCGCCTTCACGCCGGGCACGCGCTCCACTCGGTCGAGAATGCGATCGAGCAACGCGCTTCGCACCTCGGGTGGCTGCGTGCCGATGAACAGCCCCATCGTCAAAGCGCCGGAGGGCTGATAGCCGAGCTTCACCCTAACGAGGCTCGAGAAGCTGCGCAGGAGGAGTCCGGCGCCCACGAGAAGCACGACCGCCAGCGCGACCTCCGACACGACGAGGAGCTCTCTGAGCCGAAACTGCCGTCGGCCGGCAGTGGCGCGTCGCGTCTGTTCACGCAGCACACTCTGCGGATCGATGTGGCTTGCCTGCCACGCCGGGAGCAAGCCGAAGGCAAGCGCGGTCGCGGTTGCGACCACGACCGTGAAGAGGAGCACACGCGCATCGAGGTCGATGGGCATTGCCGTGGCGTCCGCGAATGCGCCCGCGCTGCGCGCGACGAGCACTCGCGTCGCCCAGTATGCTCCGGCGACGCCCGCGACTCCTCCCGCGAACGACAGCACGAGGCTTTCTATGACCAGCTGCCTAACGAGGCGATCGCGACCGGCGCCAAGTGCAACGCGCACGGCGAACTCGGCGCGCCGCGCGATGCCGCGCGCCATCAGGAGCCCGGCGAGATTGACGCACGCAATCGCCAGCACGACGGCGACCACCGCCATCAACAGCCGGAGCGCGGGACGTGCCTCCCTGACGAGGAATCCATGCAGGTCGGAGACGAAAACTCCCATGCCGTCGTCAAACTGGTACTGCTGCCGGAGCCTCGACTCGATCGCCGTCATCTCCGCCTGCGCCGCGGCGAGGGTGACGCCGGGGGCGAGGCGCGCATAGGACTCGAAGGCGCGCGATCCAGTCGACGCGGGATTCGCCGGATCGATTTCCAGCGGCGTGAAGGCCTCGGGCTCGACAGTTCCGACGCGGAATCCCGGAGGCGCGACGCCGACGATCATGAGCGAACCGTCGCGCGTTTGCAGCTGCCGGCCCAGCACCGCGGGATCTCCGCCGAACCAGCGCTGCCAAAAGCCGTAGCCGAGTATGACGACGTTGCCGCCGTTGGGGAGGCTTTCGTCTTTGCTGAACTCCCGGCCAATCACCGGACGGACCCCGAATACGCGAAAGAGCTCCGGCGTGGCGAGCATCCTGCTCACCTGCTCGGCGCCGTCTCGGCCCATGATGTTCAGTGGCGGGGTTTGCGCCAGTGCAATTGCCTCAAAGGAGCGCGCGTGCGTGCGCCACTCCACGAAATTCACCGGGTGGACATGCAACGGCTCCGCTGAGTTGAGCTTATGCTCATGAAGGACGACGATGCGAGCCGCGCCCGGAAAGGGCAGGGGCGTGAGCAGGACGCCGTTCACGAGTGTGAAGATTGTCGTATTCGCGCCGATGGCGATGGCGAGCGAGAGAATCGCGACCGCGCTGAAGCCAGGACTCTTGCGCAGCGCCCGCAGCGCGTACGACAGGTCCTGACGTACGCTGTCGATCAGCGCTAGGCCCCTTGCATCGCGGCATTCCTCCTTGCGCAACGCCAACGGACCAAGCTCGCGCAGCGCGACGAACCGGGCGTCCGAGCGCGACATACCATGAGCGACGTGGTAATCGATCTGCCGCTCCAGATGGTCCTGGAGCTCCTCGTCGAGCTCATGATCGACGCGGTGTGGTTGCAGGAGCGACCGCACTCGCAGACGGATCTTCAGGAGCCAGCGCATGGGCGAATCCTCACGCGGGTTTGACGATCATCGCGATGGCGGCCGACAACCGTTCCCATTGGGCCGTCTCGGCCTTCAGCGCTCTGCGCCCGGCGGCAGTGAGCTTGTAGTACTTGGCGCGCCG
>DATEHJ010000650.1:0-16022 GCA_035279645.1 Gemmatimonadaceae bacterium | reverse complement strand
CGCGGTCGTGAAGGGGACGAAGCATCCGGAGTTCGCGAAGGAATTTTACGAGTTTGTAACATCGCCGCAGGCGCTGCGCGCCGCGGCCGATCGCTTCGTGCGCATGCCCGCGCGTCCCGACATTCCCAGCGACTCACTACCCGCGTGGATTCGTGACGCGCGCGCCCAGATCAAGCCGATGCCCCTCGACCGCCAGATGCTTGCCGACAGCCTCGATAGCTGGATGAAGTACTGGGACGCGCACGTGCGCAACTGCTGCCGGGCGCGGTGACGCTCACGGTCGAGCATCTCACCCGTCGTTTCGTCGACGCCGACCGCCCGGCGGTCGACGACATGTCGTTCACCGTTGGCAAGGGGGAAGTGCTCGCCCTTGTCGGCGCGTCCGGGTCGGGGAAGACGACAACGCTCCGCATGATCGCTGGCTACGAGCAGCCCGACGGCGGCCGCATCGTACTCGACGACGCCCGCGGCGCCTCACGGGACATCACCGCCGATTCGCCACAACGCCGCGGCTTCGGCATGGTGTTCCAGCATTACGCGCTCTTCCCGCACATGAGCGTCGCCGAGAACGTTGCGTTCGGCCTCGAGGCGCGCGGCATGAGTAGGAGCGATCGTGTCGGCCGCGCTCGTCAGGCACTCGAGCGCGTCGGGCTGGCCGACGCGGGGCCACGCGCGGTTCAATCCCTCTCCGGCGGCGAGCAGCAGCGCGTCGCGCTCGCGCGCGCGATCGTCATCGATCCGCCGGTGCTGCTGCTCGACGAACCGCTCTCTAACCTCGATCCGGCGCGTCGCCAGGAGACGCGGGAGTGGCTGCGGCTCAAGCTGCACGAGCTCAAATCGATCGCGATCTTCGTGACGCACGACCAGGAGGACGCATTTGCGATCGCCGATCGCATGGCGGTGATGCGCGAGGGCAAGCTGCTGCAGATCGGGACCGCCGACGAGCTCTATCGCCAACCGACGAATTTTCACGTCGCGCAATTCATCGGCCGGTCGACGCTCGTCGGCGCTCGCCGCGATGGAAACAGAGCACGCATCACATTGACAGGAGTGGCCCAGGACGCCCCAATTGCCTCGATGCCCGGAAACGCCGCCAGTGATGCGCCGCTCACGGCCGTTGTTCGTCCGGAGATGCTCGCTCTCTGTCCGCCGGGATCGCCGGACACCTGGCACGGCCGCGTGGACGCGCGTCGTTACGCGGGCTCGCACTACGTCTACCGGGTATCGGTGGCGTCCGCACCCGAGCGATCCCATACCTTCGAAGTCCTGAGTGAAAACGGTAGCTTCGCCGAGCGAAGCGAAGTTGGGATCAAGCTGCTGCCAAAGCCGATCGCCCTGCTCTTTCAATGAAACGGCGGTTCGTCGTCGCCACGTTCCTTATGCTCGCGCTCTTCGCGTGGAGCGTTGTGCTGCCTAACGTTTCGGTCATCGTTGGGAGCTTTGCGCACGGCCTCGACGACTGGCGTGCCTTCGCCGCGAGCCCCGCCGATCGAGAGGCACTGTGGAGCACGCTCGTCATCTCGATCGGATCGGTCGCCGCGGCGCTCGCCATCGGCCTGCCGCTGGCGTTCCTGCTCGGCCGATTCGACTTCCGCGGCCGCCGCGTCTTGAGCGCGGTCGCGACACTTCCGGCAGCGCTCCCACCACTTGTCGGCGTGATCGCGTTCCTCTTTCTGTATGGGGAAAGCGGCGTTGTCACCCGGCTCGTCCAGCGCGCGCTCGGACTGGATCACGCGCCATGGTCCCTCACCGGGCTCTCGGCGATCGTCTTCGTGCACGCGTACACGATGTATGTGTACGTCTTTCTCTTCGTTGCCGCCGGGCTGGAGCGATACGACTCGACTCTCGATGAGGCCGCAGCCGGTTTGGGTGCAACGCGCGGTCGCACGCTTCGCCGAATCACACTACCGCTCCTCACGCCATCGATCGCCGGCGCGATGCTCCTCGTCTTCATGAGCTCCCTCGGCTCGTTCAGCGCGCCGTACATCTTCGGCGGTGGGCAACGCGTCCTCGCGACGCAGATCCTTGTATCGAAGCTGAATGGATCGATGGGCCTCGCATACGTCGAGACGACGGTGCTCGCCCTTGCCGCCGTCGCAGCACTTTTGGCGCTACGTTGGCTCGAGCGCCGCCGTAGTTATGCGTTGACCGGCAAAGGCAAGGCGATGCGCGTCGCCGTGCGTTCGCGCACGGCGCGCGCGATCGCCCCGATCGTCGCAATCGTCGTCGTCACCTTTCTCGTGCTTCCGCACGCGATGGTGGTGCTCGTATCGTTCGCGCGGGATGGGGCCTGGACGACGCAGATTCTTCCGCCCGAGTACACCTTCGACAACTTTCGACGTTTGGCGAGCGATCCGGAGCTCTGGAAGCCGATCACCAACAGTGTCGGGATGTCCGCGCTCGCCACCGTGGCGAACCTCGTAGTGTGCTTTGTCGCCGCGTATCTGATCGTGTTGACGAGAGCGCCTGGCCGCCGATTGCTGCAGCTGCTCGTCGTACTGCCCTGGGCGATTCCCGCGACGGCGATCGCGCTCGGCCTCGCCGCGACCTTCGACGTCAACCACCCGATCACCGGTCGCGTGTTGCTCGTTGGGACATTTTGGATCCTTCCGCTCGCGTACTTCGTCCGCAACGTGCCCGTTGTGACAAGCGCCGTCGAGGGATCGTTGCGTCAGATGGATCCGTCGCTCGAGGACGCGGCTCGCGGTCTCGGCGCGTCATGGTTGCTCGCGATGCGTCGCGTCGTGCTCCCCGCCGCTCGGCCAGGGCTCGTCGCCGGGACGATGCTCGCCGCGATTGCCGCCGTCGGTGAATTCGTCGCGAGCGTCGTGCTCTACACACACGCCAATCGCCCGATCTCGATAGAGATCTTAGCACAGCTCCGAAACCTGTCCTTTGGCACCGCCGCTGCCTATTCGGTACTGCTCATCGCGCTCGTTCTGGGGATCACGTTAGGCGCGCGCCTTGCCGAGGGCCGGGTCGAACGTATCTGATCGAGGATAGCGATCCATGAAGCTGCCACGCGTGTTGATCATCGGTGGTGGATTCGGCGGACTCTACGCCGCGCGCGAATTTCGCGACACGCTCACCGAGGTTACGCTCGTCGATCGATCGAATCACCACGTGTTCCAACCGTTGCTGTACCAGGTGGCGACGGCTGCACTCGCGCCCTCCGATGTTGCCGCGCCACTTCGCTGGCTGCTTCGCAAGCAGAAGAATACCGAAGTGCTGATGGCGGAGGTCGAGCAGGTGGACCCGAAACGACGGATCGCAGTGCTCGACAGCGGACACGAGCGGCCTTACGACTATCTCATTCTCGCGGCGGGCGCGCGGCATTCGTACTTCGGGCACGGAGAGTGGGAGGCAATTGCTCCCGGTCTCAAGAGCATCGAGGATGCGCTCGAGATTCGGCGCCGATTTCTATCCGCATTCGAGGACGCCGAGAAGGCGTGTGACGAGGCCGATTGTGCTGCACTCCTCACATTCGTTATCATCGGCGGCGGACCGACCGGCGTAGAGCTGGCGGGGATGCTGCCGACGATTGCGCGACACACATTACGCGGTGACTTCCACCGAATAGATACCGCGACGGCGCGAGTGATCTTGCTCGAAGGTGGACCGCGCATTCTTCCGACTTTTCCCGAGGATCTCGGCAAGCATGCCGAACGAGATCTGCGTGAGCTCGGTGTGGAGGTGCGCACGTCCACTCTCGTGACCTCGGTGGAGCCCGGCGCGGTGTGCATCGGCGACGAGCGCATCGTTGCGCGCACGGTGTTTTGGGCCGCGGGCAATGCTGCCTCGCCGCTCGGGCGGCTGCTCGGCTCCGCCGTCGCGGTGGATCGCAGCGGACGTGTGATCGTCGAGCCGGACCTCAGCGTCGCCGCTTTTCCGGAGATCTTCGTCGTCGGTGATCTGGCGGTGATGTCCTCGAACGGAAAGGCGGTACCCGGCGTCGCGCAGGGCGCGATTCAAAGCGGTCGCGCCGCGGCGCGAAACATCTTGCACACCACGCGTGGTGAAGCGCGCGCGAACTTTCGCTACCGAAACAAGGGTGACATGGCGACCATCGGCCGCTACAAGGCAATCGGCGATTTCGGCCATGGGGTCCACGTCGCGGGTCGCCCAGCGTGGTGGTTCTGGCTGTTCCTCCACATTCTGTATCTCGCGGGCTTTCGCAATCGCCTGAGCGTTCTCATCGAATGGGGGTACGCGTTTTTCAGGTATGGGCTTGGCGCGAGGTTAATTACCAGGCGATCGGCCTAGGCTCTCTCACGTCATTGACGCATACTGAGCGGCGCTCCATCGTGCATTGCCGCACCGCACAGCCCCGACCCTAGCAGCCCCGATTCAACGTGTCCCCACCGCCACCACCCCGCGCCGACGTCGAGAGCGATCACGGCGTTCCGCCTGAGATTGTTCGCCTCGAGCTCCTGTTCGAGGCGGTCCCCCTCGCATTCGCCACATTCGACGCGGACCTGAAGCTCGTCGTCGCGAACACGCGCTACCGCGAGCTCACCGGTCTGGACGCGGCCAGCGCGGCGCAACGGGCGATTTACGACGCCTTCCCGAACGCACTCGCCGATCTCACCGAGCAGATCGACAGCGCACTCGAGGGTGTGCCGGTTGTTGCCGCGCGGATTCCCTTTCAGACGCGCGCCGGCCGCCGACTCGTCGAAGTCACCTTCACGCACTTGGGTGAGCGGCCGCGCCGTGGCGGCTCGAAACCAGCTCGTGGAATTCTCTTTGCCGGCATCGACGTCACCGAGCGAGAAGAGCTGCGTGAAGATTTGGCACGCAGCGTCGCGCAGCTCGAGTCGATCTTCGATGTCATTCCGGATTCGGTGCGCGTCGTCGACACGGAAGGACGCACCGTGCGCTCCAACGCGCAGGCGTTGCACGATCATCCAACCGGACAGCCCTCGACGTTGCGCGAGCTGTGGCAGCTCGATCGTCCGCGCACGATCGATGGCACGAGCCTGTTTATGCACGAGCATCCTACCGCGCGAGCTTTGCGCGGAGAACGCGTGCGGGGTGAGACGCTCGCAGTGAAGCGTGGTCCCGATGGACGGCAGGTCATCATCGAGGTGAACTCCAACCCCCTCTACGACGAGCACGGGAAGATTCGCGGCGCCGTGACGGTCGAACGCGACGTCACCGTCAAGACGCAACTCGCCAGGCAGCTCGAAGAGGAGGCGCGACGCACGGCGGAGCTCTACGATCGCGTCTCGACGGAAGCAGAGCGACTGGAGAAAATGGTCGAGGAACGCACTGCCGAAGTTCTCGCACTGCAAGAAGCACGTTCGCGAGAGCGACGTCTGGCGGCAGTCGGACAGTTGGCGGCCGGCGTTATGCACGACGTGAACAACGCATTGAACCCGATCATGGCGGCGGCGTATTTGCTCCAGGCAAACGCCACGAACCCGGACAAGGTGCGCGACTACGCGGACCGTATTGCCAAAGCCGCGGAAACAGGCGCGGCAACCGCTGCACGCGTCGGCCGATTCATTCGTCAGGAACCACTCCAAGGCGAGAGTGAAGAGCTCGTCGATCTCTCTCAAGTGTGCGATGAAGTCGTGGCGATGACGCGTCCGCTTTGGGCGGAGCGAGCGAAGGGAGGTGTGATTCAATTCGAGCGCAACCTTGCGGGCGGGGTGATGGTACGCGGTATCGCCGGTGAGTTGCGTGAAGCACTGCTCAACCTCGTGCAAAACGCTCTCGACGCGATGGCTGGCGGTGGCACGTTAGCGATTCGGACATATGCGAGCGGTGGTGAGGTGAGCGTCGAAGTACGAGACACCGGCGTCGGTATGTCGGCGGAAGTTCGCGAGCGTGCCTTCGAGCCCTTCTTCACGACCAAGGGAAAAGCCGGAACAGGGTTAGGCCTCGCAGAGGTTTACGGCATCGTGAAGCGCCACCGCGGTCACGCCGAAATCGAATCCATGCCTGGAGTTGGCACTACGGTTCGGCTCGTTTTTCCATTCGCCGTCGTCGGTGGTACGGCTGTCGCGGTGGATCAGCAGCCGCGAACGCGGGCACCGAGACGCGTGCTCCTCGTTGAGGATCACACGGACAGTCGCGAGTTCATGCAGGCGCTACTGGAGTCCGACGGGCATACGGTCGATACTGTGACATGTGTGCGCGACGCCACTGCAAAATTGGAGTCCGCCGCGAAAAATGGTGGAACGCCGTATCACGTGCTCGTGACGGACATCGGACTGCCCGACGGCAGCGGCTGGGATCTCATCGCCGTTGTGCGCGAACGGTGGCCGCTGTTGCGCATCGGCGTTGTGACGGGGTGGGAGCCGCGCGCGAGTGCCGGCTCGGAGGGGGATTTCGTACTCCGTAAACCAGTACGCACGTCGGAGCTGCTGGCTCGAGTCGCTGGCGCTTGAACGCATTTCACTTTTTTGTACGCAACTAAGGTGGTCCGCTTGTCGTATGAGAGCGTTCGTAAAGAGGCTGGCGCTCGCTTCCGCGCCGACACAGATTCTGGCCAGATGAGTGAAAACGCAAAGATCCGCGTCCTGATCGCCGAGGATGACGACAACGCACGTTCTCTGCTCGTTGAGCTTCTCGCGACACTCGGCCACACAGTCGTGTCCGAAGTGGCCACGGGTCGCGAAGCGTACGAGAGCGCGAAAGACGTCGTCCCCGACGTCGTGTTGCTCGACGTGCACATGCCTGACGGATCAGGCATCGAGGCCGCCGAGCGCATAACGCAACAGATTCCCGGCGTCGCCGTTGTGCTGTTCAGCGGCGATCAATCGCTGACGCTGAGCGATCGCGACGTCACCGCCACCGCGGCGATCGCGTTTCTCCCGAAGCCCGCGCCGCCTCGAGTGCTCGACTCGACGATTCGTCTCGCCGCGACGCGCGCGAAGGAATTGATGAATGCGCGCAAAGACGCCGAGGCCGCCAAACAGGCGCTCGAGAACCGCAAAACTATCGAGCGCGCGAAAGGCATCCTGATGCGCCGCACCGGATCATCGGAGCAGGAAGCCTATCGCATCCTGCAGCGCACGAGTCAGGATCGCTCCGTGCCAATGGTCGAAATCGCGAAAGCGGTGCTCGCGAGCGAGCCCGGGTTGCACGACTCGGCGAAGGGGTGATTAGTTGCTGGTGACTGATGGTTGGCAATAAATGAGGCCCGCGAGCAGTGCTCGCGGGCCTCATTCGTTACTACCAATCACTTCGCACCAATCATTATTTCAATCTTACGACCGACATCGCGACAGTGGCCGGTGGCGCGTCCCACTTCACCGACCCTACCTGGTTCGCGGCGACCGTGAAGCGCACGTACGCCGCGCCACCACCATTCAGAATCACCGACAGCGGCGAGCCATCGCCGACCGTGACCGTGGCCAGCGGATAGAGCTTGATGCTCGGAATGAAGTCGAAAACGGACCGGAAATTCCAGCTCGGGTGCTGCCACTGCGCCGATTGGCCAGTCGTGACGTTATCGGCAATGTTGGCCACCGCCCAATCCCGGAATATCGACGTGAGGTTCGTCCCGAACACGTTCTGCAGATTCTGAATTCCCGTCGTCGTCGAGTTCACGAGCTTCATCCAGGTGTCGCCGTCCGACGTTCCCCGGTGATCGGCCGCATAGCGAAGGAATGCCCACGTCGCACCGCGTGTCGCGAGTGAATCGTTAGGGGCGTACGGCGAGTTCACCGACGGCTTGAGCAAATACGAACGGAAGCGTCCGAAATTGCTCTGCTGGTTGAAATTGTAAGAGTCGACGTTCTTCTGATTGCCCTTGAAGTCCAGGCTGTCGATGTCCTGCCGCGGCGTGAGCCCCTGGCTCTGGTTGTAGAACAGCAGTTCCTCGGCAACGTGGCTCAGTCCCTCGTTCAGCCACACGACCTCAAAGTCCGTCGCCGCCGTGTTCACGTATAGGCGGCGCGACGCGTTGATCAAATGCTGAAATTCGTGCGCCGTCGTCGAGTTCGTGAGGTGCTGCACGAAGCTCTTCGTCCGCGCGTTCCCGTTCACGACACCGTTCGGATCTGGCACGAGGAGATAGAACATCTCCGCGACGTTGCTCGTCGGGCAGCCGGATCCGGGCCCGAGCGCCGGAGAATCCGCCTTCGGAAAGAGATCGCGACCGTAGAAGAAGCCGCCGACCACAGACTGACTTCCCGTCGGCGTCAGCTCGTTCACGGCGCGTGTGAAGAACATGATGATCTTGCCGTTGTTGTCGATGTCGGTCGGCGTACCAAACGCGCCCGTGTCCATCGTGTACACCGTGTCGAACTGCATACCGATGCCTAGATATTCGGCGTCGGTGTAGCCGCCCGTGGGGTTGCCAGTATCGGAAACCACGATCGCGGTGTTCGTGATTGCGACCACGCGTCCAGCGCGCAAGTCGGGAACCTGACACGCGTCCGAAAACGTGTTTCCAGTTCGGGTATTCAGCGCGACCGTATCGCCCACCGCCCACGATGCGGAGCTCGCGGAGAACGAAGGACTCAGCCTTGTGCTCGCGGCGCCCGGCGCCGCCATTCGACCGCGATACCACGACCGCGCCGTCGGGATGAGCGGCTTCAGCAACCGGCGCTCGCTTTCGCGTAGACGAAGCTCGAACTCCGTCGACGGCTGAGCCAGCGATGTGCTACTCGCGCCAGGTAATGTGCTAAACGACGGCCCGAATGCGAACGTTTGTGACTGCAGTGGCGTCGACACCGTCGACGCGCCTTGGCTCGTGAAATTGAGCGTCGCAGTCCGAACGTACGAGGTGTCGCCATTGAACGGCACAATCGCGAATTCGGCACCCGAGCCTCCGCCTGACACGAATACGCAGTTCGCGTCAATCGGAGTCCGCACCTCGCCCACTGCGAGCGTCAACGGATTCGAAGAATCGCAGAGGTTTGGTGTCGGCTCGGTGCCTTTGGTGCACGCCGACAAGAGCGCAAACGACCCAAGCGCTATGAAACCAAACGCTCCGCGAGCGCGGGGAGCGGGCATTGACTTACTCCTGGGGCTGGGGACTCACGCCCAGACGATCGAGGCGTGCGTCTCGTAAAAGGCGGGAGGAGAACGCGTGCTCTCGCTCCATGCGCGGCTTGCGATGGGGGAAGCACAGTTCGTACCCGCAAAAAGGTCGAGGGGTCGCTGTCAAAGAACTCAAAGCAGCTGCCGTGAAATATGCGATTAACCTCGTAAGTCGGCCGTGAGTTCACCCCGCGGGAAACGTGAGGGCGCTCACATTTGGCAAATCGTCTGCATTGGAATCCCGAATTGTCCGACGCAGCGATAAGACACTTGGCGAGCCGCCTACACCTATGCGGCGGGCGCCGCCTCGGTTGCGGGCTTCGGCCGGATGTTTTCCTCCATGCCGATTCCGAGGTAGATAGTGCCTGCGACGAGGGCAGCGGAGATCAGGAAGGGCAGCTCGACGGATCGGTCGAACATGATGCCGGCGAGGATTGGGAAGAGCACGCGCGCCGATCCTCCGAACGTCTGCTGGACTCCCATGTAGAGGCCGCGCTCGCTACTTGGAATGATTCGCGACAACAGCGCAGTCACGCATGGGAAGGTGAAGGCCGTGCCCAGTGGCACGAGTGCGACTGCAAGCGCGAGCGGGAGATATGGGAGCACGGCGACAAAGGACACCGACAGGCCGAACCGCTGCGCAACCGCGGCGGGATCCTGCAGTGGATGCATGAACGCGATTGCCGCGAGCCCGATCGCCAATAGCATCGATCCGAACCGTGAGAGCCGCGCTTCACCGAATCGATCGACTGCCGGCCCGAGAATTACAGCCCGCGTGAGGACGGAGATCACTCCGATATAAGTGAAGAAATAACCGATGTTGCTTGCGGTGACACCGAACCGCGCGGCGAGAAATAGCGCGAGAATCGCCGTAGCGCCCTGAAAAGCGCCCATCGCGATTGCGTAGATCCAGATAAGGCGCGAGGCGGGATCGCTTGAGTGCGTCACGACGTGACGCAACGCGTCGCGCGAGCGCGGCCGGATCTTTCCAGCGGCTCGTGCCTCGGTCATGTCACGTGATTCGGATAGGAAATGCCAGGCGAAAGCGATGTTGATCACGCAGAGTGCGGCCGACGCGAGCCCTGGCCCGTGACGACCGAGGTGAACCGCAACCGGCCCGCCGAGGACGGGGCCTAACGCCACACCCGCGTTAGTGGCCGCGGACAGCCAGCCGAGTCCCTTGGCGCGGTCTTCGGGTCGAACCGCGTCGGCCACGTATGCCTGGATCACGCTGACGGTTCCGCCACCCGCACCCTGCACGAGCCGCGACAAGAACAGAAGCCACAGCGCGTTCGCATATGCGAATACCACGTATGCGATCGCCGACGCTGTGAGTCCGACCAGCAGTGCCGGACGCCGGCCATAACGATCGGACAACCGTCCCCATACCGGCGCGGTAATCAGCTGCGCGATCGCGAACGACGAAACCAGCAGCCCGACGATGAAACCGTTGGCGCCCAGGTCCTTGGCGTAGAAGGGCAGGAGGGGGATGATCATCAACAGCCCCACCATGTCCACAAACGCCGTGATCATCAAAACGACAAGCTTACCCATGCCGATAACTAACGGTGGCTACTTCCCAATGGTGGAGGCGATCCGCCGCAAACTTACTGAACGCTGACAGGACTATTCGCCGCACACATAAACGCAGCCAGCGCACATCTGAAGGACTACTCGCCACTCACCTTGCCCAAAGCAGCCGGAGGCACAGCGCGGCCAACGACTCCGGCAAGGGCGACGATCGTGAGCACG
Organism: Gemmatimonadaceae bacterium; assembly: GCA_035279645.1. Taxonomy (GTDB): domain Bacteria; phylum Gemmatimonadota; class Gemmatimonadetes; order Gemmatimonadales; family Gemmatimonadaceae; genus AG2. The sequence goes on along the minus strand of DATEHJ010000650.1, from coordinate 5,276 downwards.
TAAGGGATCATCTCGACGAATTGCGACGGTACGAGTTGCGCGCCCTGAAGCTGGATCTGGAGCGTTTCGGCGGCGGCGAAGAGCAAGCAAGCGATTCCGACGCGCGTCGGGTCCCAACGTCCAAAAATCGTCGCGGCGAGCGCGATAAAGCCTCGACCAGCCGTCATCTGATCGGTGAACTGGTGCTGGTCGAGAACCAGATAAACCCCGCCCAACCCCGCGAGAATTCCCGACAGCAGGACCGCGCCGTAACGCACGCGCGTTACCGGAATACCGACGGAAACCGCGGCCGCGGGATGCTCGCCGACGGCACGAACGCGCAGTCCAAAGGGCGTCCGGTATAGTATCCAGGCCACCATCGGAATCGCGAGCAAGCCGAGCCAGATCATCGGATTGCCGACGAGAGCGAACCCCGTTCCGGAGTGCTCGCCGCCAAATCCGGGCACTCGCGGCGAGTTCGAGGAGCTACCGAAGGCGAGACGAAGGAAAAAACGTGTGACTCCAATCGCCAGCAGATTGATCGCAATTCCGATCACGACCTGATCGGCGCGGAAACGGATCGCGCAGACGCCGTATAAGAGCGCGAGGAGCGCTCCGCCACCGATGCCGGCGAGCACACCTACCCAGGCGCTATGCGCATAGTAGCTCCCGACCGCGGCGGCAAACGCGCCACCGAGCATGTATCCCTCGAGCGTGAGACCGATGAGCCCCGCGCGCTCCGTGAACACGCCGCCGGCAGCCGCGAACAAGTAAGGAATCGCGATGCGGAGCGTTTGCGCGAGAAAGAGCAGAGCGGCCATCAGTCACGTCTCCGGTGTGCGCGAAGCAAGCGCCTCACTTCGGGAACCGAGACCGCGACAGCGATGATCACCACCGCCTGAAGCACTTCGACGAACTGCTTCGGCACCATGGCGTTCACCGCGAGGCCGCCCTGCGATATCGTCGCGAACAGCAGCGCCGCGATCATGACGCCTAACGGGTGAGTGCCGCCGACGAGCGCCACGGCAATGCCGAGGAATCCGGCGCCGCCGGCAAAGCCTTCCTCGTAATAGTGCTTGTAGCCGAGCACGAAGTTCAGACCGCCGATTCCAGCAATCGCACCGGAGATCGCCATCGCGCGCGTCCAAACCGCACCGGGCCGCACGCCGCCGTACTCAGCGGCTTCCGGCTGCAGGCCCACCGCACGAAGCTCGAAGCCGCGCCGCGTTCTGAACAGGTACCAGCAAGCGACCGCACAGGCGAGAGCGGCGAGCACCAGCACGACGTTTGCCGCCGAGCCATGGAATGCCGCGAGGAGATCGGCGAGCCGAGGAAGAGCGCCGCTGTGCACCTCCTGCGTGTGCAACGTCTCCGGCACTTTGAGATAGGTCGCGGTGAGATAGCTCAGCAGGGCGAGCACGATGAAGTTGAGCATGATCGTCGTGATCACTTCATGCGCGCCGAAGCGCGACTTGAGCCCGCCCGCTACGCCACCAACGACGCCTCCGCCTAACGCGGCCGCGGCGATGTACACCGGAAGCGTCACGATCCAAGGGAGTCCAGGTGGGAGGATCAACCCCACGGTCGCGGCGACGAAACCGCCGGCGGCGAGCTGACTCTCCGCGCCAATGTTGAACAGCCCCGCACGCAGTGCGAAAGCGATCGAGAGTCCCGTGAATGTGAGCGTCGTCGCTTTGTAGAGAACCTGCCCGAACCCGTAGCTGTTTCCCCAGGTGCCCTCGAGCAGAAGGCGATACACGGCGGCCGGAGCCTGACCAAAGATCACGATCAGTATGTCGCCAACGATCGCCGCGACGAGCAGCGCGACGAGGGAAGGGAGCATCGACTCCTCGAGTCGCATGCGCGCCGCTCGTCCCCGCGTCACCGGCACTGGCGACGTTCCGGTGTCGCGCGAAATCTCGGGCGACGTCACTGTCATGCAGCCCGCTGCGCCCCGGTCATGTACGGCCCCAGCACTTCCTCGCTTGCTTGCGCGCGCGGAAGCACGACGACGAAACGACCGCCGTACATCACGGCGACGCGATCCGACAACGCGAGGATCTCGGCCAGATCGGCGGACACCAGCAGGATTGCCTTCCCCGCGCCGCGCGCCGCGCGCAACTGCGCGTGAATGAACTCGATGGCACCGACGTCCACGCCTCGAGTCGGTTGCGCGGCGAGCAGCACGCGGAAGTCGCGCCCCATCTCGCGTGCTATGACGATCTTCTGCTGATTGCCGCCGGACAGTGCCCGCGCTGGAAGCGCCGCGTCGTTAGGCCTGATATCGAATGAAGTAATCTGCCGGCGCGCGTTTTCGGCGATGCGCTCACGGTCCAGCGTGTTCAGATAACCGCGCGCGAAACGATGTTGCTGGCCGAGAACGAGGTTTTCGGCAATGCTGTAATCGAGTACGAGGCCTCGTGCATGGCGATCCTCGGGAATGTGCGAGAGCCCGGCATCGCCGCGCGCTCGCACGGTGGCGTCAGTGATGTCGAGGTGGTCTAGCAGGATCGACCCCGATCGGGAGCGTCGGAGCCCGGCGATGGCCTCGATCAGTTCCGTCTGGCCATTGCCCTCGACGCCCGCCACGCCGAGAATCTCTCCCGGCGCAATGCTGAAGCTCACGTCATCGACGGCGCTCGACTTGCGCGCATTGGACACGACGCAGCGACGCACCTCGAGCGCCGGCAATGGGAATCCACTGCCTAACAACGCTGCCGCCGGAGCACCGGCAACGCCGGTGGCCGCCGCGGCAACCGCCCAGCTTTCACCCGCCATCGCCGCCTCGCGCCGCATGTCCCCGGCGAGAGCGACGTCGCGGCCAACCATCTCACGCGCGATCTCCTGCGGTGTCGTGTCCGCCGTGCGCAGCCGCGCGATTGTTCGGCCATGTCGCATCACCGTGACCATATCGGAAATGCTCATTACCTCGTCCAACTTGTGCGTGATGAGCACGATCGTTTCGCCACGCTCGCGCATCTGTCGCAACACCTGCCAGAGCTCCGCTACCTCCGGCGGCGACAGCACAGCCGTCGGCTCGTCCAGAATCAGAGTGCGCGCGCCACGGTACAGCGCTTTAAGAATCTCCACGCGCTGCGCCTCGCCGACCGAAAGCTCGGACACCCGCTGTTCCGCGTTCACGCGCAATCCCGTGCGCTGACTCAGCTCCTCTACCGCGTGCACGGCGCGCGCGCGATCGAGGACGCGCAGCGCGCCGTCCTTCGTGAGCTCGGCGCCGAGCATCAGGTTCTCGGCGACCGTGAGCGGCGGTACGAGCATGAAATGCTGATGGACCATGCCGACCCCCGCCGTTATCGCGGCGGCGGTGTTCCAACCCGTCACGTCGCGGAGCGTCGCGCTCGCGTCCCGTACTTCCATGCGGCCCGAGTCGGGTGCGTACATCCCGCTCAGCACACGCATCAACGTCGACTTGCCCGCGCCGTTCTCACCGACGAGTGCGTGAATCTCGCCGGGCATGACGTCGAGGGACGCGCCCCTGTTCGCGAGAACGGGACCGAACGACTTGCGAATGTCCGTGAGCCGAATGGCTGGCGTCGTCGGAGACGTCATTTATCTCGTCGACGGTACATTGATTCGCCCAGCGACGATTTCGCCGCTCAGCGCCTCCACTCGCGCGCGCACACTGTCGGGAATGAGCGGGCGGTTCTGCGCATCGTACACATAGCCGACGCCATGCTCGGCCAGTCCGAGCTGATAGATCCCACCCTTGAAGCGATGCTCCTTCACGAGATTGATCACGTCGTACACCGCTTCGTCGACGCCCTTCACCATCGACGTCAACACATGTCCCGGCGCCTCCGCGTACTGATCCGCGTCGACGCCGATCGCTAGATGACCGGTCTGTCGCGCTGCCTCGAACACGCCGAGTCCCGTAGAGCCAGATGCGTGATAGATGATATCGGCACCCTGGCCGTACTGGCTGAGCGCGAGCTCCTTGCCCTTGCCCGGATTCCGAAACGCCTCGGGAGTCACGCCCGCGTAGCCAACGAGCACCGTACAGCGGGGACAGATGTTCTTCACGCCCGCACGATAGCCGACCTCGAACTTCTGAATCAACGGCGAGTCCATGCCACCGACAAAGCCAACAGTCTTACTCTTGCTCTCGAGTGCCGCGAGCGCGCCGACGAGAAAAGAACCCTGTTCTTCGCGAAATTTGAGTGCAGCGACGTTAGGCGGCGGCGGAATCGGATTGCCCTCGCGGTCCGTGCTGACGGCGTAGTCGATGCCGGCGAAATTCGTCCGTGGATAGTCCTTGGCCAGTTGTGTGATGTCGTCGGTGAAGATGAAGCCGACGCCGATGACCAGGTCCATTCCCTCGGCTGCAAGCAGGCGGAGGCCGGACTCTCTATCCGAACCGTCTCCGGGCTCGATGAAACGTACGTGAGCGCCGAGCTCGCGCTCCGCGCGCGTTCCGCCGACGTACGCCCCGTCGTTGAACGACTTGTCGCCCCGGCCACCGACATCGAAGACGATGCCGACGTTCACATCGGCCTTCGTGCGCGCCGCGGCCGCACCGCTCGCGCGCACGAAGAGAAAGCCGACGTGCACGATCGCGAGAAGGGCGAGGAAGACCAGCAGTTTCCGCATGGGTGCAAAGGTCGTTGTGCAGATCGATGGAGGGAAGAGGTCTGCAAGGAAGCAGGAGCGCGCGCAACGCGCATGGATTCCTGACCTGCGACGGCCAACGAGTAGATCTATCTTTCGGCGATGACAGACCGACTTCGGACGCGCGTGCTCGTGATCGGAAGTGGCGTTGCCGGCCTGCACACCGCCTGGCGCGCGTCGGAGCATTCCGACGTTCTTCTCCTGACAAAGCGCTCGCTGTTCGACAGCGCCACCGCCTACGCACAGGGAGGGATCGCCGCCGCGCTCGGCGCCGGTGACTCACCAGAGCTGCACCGACGCGACACGCTCGCGGCGGGCGCGGCGCTGTGCGATGCCGCCGCCGTACAAGTGCTCGTCGAAGAGGGACCGGCACGCGTACGCGAGCTGCAGACCGCGGGCGCCGACTTCGACCTCGATCCCAAGGGAGATCTCAAACTCGGCCGCGAGGCCGCACACTCCAAGAATCGAATCGTGCACGCGCACGGCGACCAGACAGGCGCCGAGGTTGCCCGGACGCTGATCGATCGAGTTCATGAGAGCGAACGCGTCGGCGTCATCGAGAAGGCGCGGGTGCTCGACCTGATCGTGCGTGGCCGCGAGTGCGTGGGCGTTCGCGCGAGTATCGCCGGTCGTCCGGCAGAGATCGTCGCGGATGTCACCGTCCTGGCGAC
>DATEHJ010000649.1:0-2490 GCA_035279645.1 Gemmatimonadaceae bacterium | reverse complement strand
CTCCTGCGAGCGCGTGGAGACGGTGAAGGCAAGCAATCCGTGGAGACCCACCCCCGCGAGCAGGAGCGCAACGAGGGCGAGAATCCCGAGCACCCGGAGCTGCGCGGCGCGTGACGTCGTCTGAACGGTGACGACGTCGGTCATCGTCTGCACGTCCGAGAGGGGCTGCTCTGGATCGATCGCATGCACGATCTGCCGAATCGCGGGCACGAGGGACGTCGGCGATACTCCGGCTCGGACGACGAGGTCGTTGGGAGCGTAGGAGACCAGCATGCTGTCCAGCACCTGTTTCGCCGGCAGATAAACCTGCGGCTCGCTCTGCCGCTCGATCCCGCGAAAGCGAACGTTCCCGACGACGCCAACGATGGTTCGTTCGCGAAAAGCAAAGCCGAAGCGCTTGCCGATCGCATCCTCGTTAGGCCAGTAGCGCTGGCCGAACGACTGGCTCACTTCCGCGACGAACGTGCGCGTGGTATCGTCGGCGTCCGGCGTCAGCGGTCGGACGACTTGTGGCGCGGCTTGGTCGGTGCGCGGCTCTTGGCGGGGGCGCCGGCCTGTCGCACGCCGCCGCTGGACGCGGTCTTCGCGAGGTGCGCGTCCTTGCCCGTGGTTCTGGTCTGGCTGGCGACGCGAGTCGGCTCGTCCAACAGGTGCTCGAGTTGAGCGTCCGTGGCACCGTCCCGTAAACGCGCCTTCACCTTGCCGACGGCTTCCTGCGCCGTGACGTTCGCCGAAACGAGCGCCGCGCTCACACGCAGCGGCACGTCCAGGGATCGATTGGCAGGCGCGGCGCGAGCGAGGTCGCCGACACTCAGCGAATCGCCACCGCTGCGAAGAAGCTCGGCGCCAGCGTCGATCTCGCCACCACTCGGATCGCGCCGATCGGCCGAGACGAGCAATGCTCCCGCTCTCTCCATGCGCGCGGCCTCGCCGGCGATGGCGTGCTCGATGTCCTTCGCCGCCACGTGCTTTGCGGAGAACTTGAGCACACGATTCTCGAGCGCGGCTGCCGGCAATCCGTGCGATCGCGCGGTCGCGAGCGTCGCGAGCACGCGCTCGGCGTCCTTACGTGCTAGCAAGTTCTTAATTCGCGTCGCGGCGCGATCGCCGGCGTCGTGCGGACCGCTGCCCGCGGTGAGAATCGAGCTCTGCGTATCGAACTCGTCGTGTTCCGTGCGCGCGAACCGATCGGTGACCCAGCGCTTTCCGTCGACGAGGAACGCATATTCGTAGCGAGCGGGCTTGAGACGTAGTGTTGCTACCCACGACCCCGCTCCGAGACGCGTGAGCGGCGTGGCCTCCGCGTCCCATCTATTGAAGTCGCCGACGACCGCCACCGATCGCGCGTTGGCGTCGGACAGGACGAATCGCGCGAAAACGACCGTGTCGCTCTTTGCGACGCGGACCGTATCCGATCGCCGAACGACTCGCGCCGACGCGGCCCCCCTCGGCTTGGCGGCCGCCGTCGCCGCCGAGATGGAATTGCGGCGTCCCCGAAGCACGAAACCGGTACCGAAGGCAACCGCCACGGCGCCGACGGCGATGCCCAGACGGGCGATCCGTGAAAAGCTCGGCACTTGGCCAAGTCGCGACATGAGCCCCTGCAGATTCGCTCCCGACACCCCTGAGGGAAGCTCGGCCGACGCCGCGAACATGGGCGCAGTATGGGCCGGAGCGTGTACAGGCTTTATTGCGGTCGCATCGTCGATCGCGCCTGGGCGCAGTAGCCTCGCCATGAGTCGATCCTCGAAGCTGTCGTTCAGCACCTCCGCGCGCCGCAAGGGCGACGCGACCCGCACGGCGAAGGAGGGCTCGACGTCGGCAAACGTCGGCGAACCGGCGAGTGTGGTTTCCCGTTGCTCGGCTGACCATTGCGGAAGAAGCTCGCGGAGTCGCGCACACGCACGATCCACCTGGCGCTCCAGGGTGACGACGCTCGCGCCGGTGAGCGACGCGATCTCCGGATAGGTGAGCTCCTCGACATACTGGAGGATGAACGCCTCACGATTGATCGGGTCGATTTGGGCGAGCACGCGCTGTACGTCGCTTCCAGCGCGCGTGTCCGGCTTAGCGTCGACCTTGTCGGGTACCGCCGCGAACTCGCCCGTTTGCCGGCGTCGAACCACGGTCCGCAAAGCGCGCGCGCGACACTCGTTGATCACAATCCGGAACAGCCAATCCTGAAAGTGATCCGGATCTTTACATCGGCCGATCGACTGGAATGCCCGCACGAAGGCAGCCTGAAGCGCCTCGTCTGCAGTCTCGTAGTCACCGAGCATTCGCAAGGCGAAGCGAGTACGGACGTCGCGGTAGCGGCCGACTAGCGTCGCGAACGCTGCCGCCTGCCCTTGGGCGGCAGCGGCGATGAGCTCGCGATCGGTCTGGACGGGCATGCCCACAGGACTGGTTATGCCCCCGAGAAGGTCACAGGAGCGGGGGTGGATCCCCCTTCAGCGCCGCTCCCTGCCAGATTCAGGGATCACCTTCTCC
>DATEHJ010000648.1:0-3248 GCA_035279645.1 Gemmatimonadaceae bacterium | reverse complement strand
ACTCCAGGCGACCATCCGCGCGCCAATCGATGGCACGGTTGTCGAAAAGCTCATCAGCCCAGGGCAACTGCTGCAGGCAGGGACGACGTCGTGCTTCACGATCGCCGATCTTTCGACGATGTGGGTGCTCGCGAACGTCTTTCCCTCGGACGTGAAGGACGTTGCCGTCGGTGAGCCGGTGGATGTCCTCACCGACGCATCGACGCTGCCGATGCAGGGGCGCGTCGACTACGTCGCCGCCCTCGTCGATCCGAGCAGCAAAGCGATCGCCGTCCGCGTGCTCGTGCCGAACATGAATCACATCCTGCGGAAGGACATGTTCGTGCACGTCGGCATCCACGCGACGCACGAGCACACCGGACTGCTGGTTCCGACGACATCGGTGCTGCGCGACGAGGAGAACTTGCCGTTCGTCTACGTCGGGGCACCTAACGGGACGTACGACCGACGCCGGATAACGTTGGGGAGTCGCGTCGGCGACAAATACGAAGTGGTTTCCGGAGTCGTCGCTGGGGACAAGGTCGTGACCGACGGAGCGCTCTTCCTTCAGTTCGCGGAGAGCCAGTGAGTACCGAGACACCTCCCGAGCTCGCGCCCGACGCCGAAGCCCCACGGCGACGCGCGTCGCGCACGCGCGTGCCGGAGCACGCGAAAGACACGCAGGGCGTCATTCACCGCCTCGTCGGCGCATCGCTCAAGGAGCCGATGCTCGTTGCATTGCTCGCGATGGGGGTGATCGGCATCGGCATCTGGTCGTTCCTGCGACTGCCGGTCGACGCCTACCCGGACGTGTCGCCGCCGCGCGTCGAAATCACGACCCCCTGGTCCGGTCACGCGGCGGAGGAGGTCGAGCGGCTCATCACCGTGCCGATCGAAGTCGTGATGAACGGGCTGCCTAATGTCACCGTGACGCGTTCGATCTCGTTGTACGGCTTGTCGAACATTCGCGTCACGTTCACCGACGGGACGGACAACTACTTCGCGCGCCAGCAGGTGTTCGAACGACTGGGCGACGCGGGGCTTCCGGATGGCGTGAAGCCGGGCATCTCGCCGCTCTTCTCGCCGTCGGGACTCGTGTACCGATATGTGCTGCAGAGCCCCGACCGGAGCGCGATGGAGCTCAAGGTCCTGCAGGACTGGGTGCTCGCGAAGGCGTATCGCTCCGTGCCCGGCGTCGCCGACATGTCCTCGCTCGGCGGCGAGACGATGCAGTACCAGGTCCTCGTCGATCCGAACAAGCTCGCCGGCGCCGGCCTGTCCGTGCAGAACGTCGCCGACGCCTTGGGGGCCAACAATGGGAACGCCGGCGGCGGATTCTACTCGGAGGGCGGTCAGTTCTTCTATGTACGCGGGCTCGGTCGCGTCGTGACGTTGGCCGACATCGGGAACGTCGTGCTGGCGGTGAAGAACGGCACACCAATTCTCGTGCGGGACATCGGCGAGGTCGCTATCGGATACGCGCCGCGCCTGGGGCAGTTCGGGTATAGCAACCAGAACGACGCGGTTGAAGGCGTCGTCCTCATGCGCACCGGCGAGCAGGCGCAGACGGTGCTCAAGGGCGTCGAGGCGATGACGGCGAAGCTCAACGCGAACGTGCTGCCGAAGGACGTGAAGGTCGTGCCATTCTACGACCGGAGCGATCTCATCGCGCTGACGACGCGCACGGTCGAAGACAATCTGCTGCGCGGCATCGTGCTCGTGGTCGTCGTCTTGATCTTCTTCCTGTACGACGTGCGATCGGGCCTGATCGTCGCGGTGACGATTCCACTCTCGTTGTTCTTCGCGTTCATCTGTCTCGACTTGCGCCACATCCCGGCAAATCTGCTATCGATCGGCGCCATCGATTTTGGAATCATCGTCGACGGCGCGGTGGTGATGGTCGAGAACATTCACCGCCATCTCGCGCGGCGGCATGGGACAGACTACCACCTCAAGGACGTAATCATGGACGCGGCGTCGGAGGTGGACCGGCCGATCTTCTACGCGATCGCGGTGATCGTCGCGGCATTTCTGCCGATCTACGCGCTCTCCGGCCCGTCGGGAATGCTTTTCAAACCGATGGCCGACACAACAATCTATGCGCTCGTCGGCTCGCTGCTCTTCACGCTGACGGTGATCCCGGTTCTCTGCGCGATCGTCCTACGCAGCGGCGTCAAGGAGCGACGCAACGCCGCTTTTGAGTGGATGCGAGACCAGTATCAGCGCGGGCTCGACTGGTGCCTCGGGCGCACGAGCCTAACGATAAGTGTCTCGGTGGCGCTCTTCGCCCTCTCGATGCTGATCGCCTTCTCGATCGGCGGCGAGTTCATGCCAAAGCTCGACGAGGGCGCGCTGTGGGTGCGCGCGACGATGCCGTACACGATCTCCTTCGAGGAATCGTCGCGCTTCGTGCCGCAGATCCGGCAGGTTCTCGCGTCGTTCTCGCCGGTGACGGTGGTCGCGTCGGAGCACGGCCGGCCAGATGACGGCACCGATCCGACCGGCTTCTTCAACGCGGAGTTTTACGTCGGACTCAAGCCGTACAGCGACTGGACCGGTCCGTACAAAGACAAGGACCAACTCATCGAGGCGATTCAGCACAAACTGGCGGCGTTCCCCGGCATCACGTTCAACTATACTCAACCCGCGGAAGACGCCGTCGACGAGGCCTTGACCGGTCTCAAGAGCTCGCTCGACGTGAAGGTGTTCGGTACCGACCTCACGATTCTCGAAGCGAAAGGTCGCGCGATCAAGAAGGTGCTCGAGTCGATCCGCGGCATCGAGCACGTGACGCTCGTCCAGGAGTTGGGCCAGCCGAGCCTGACGATTACCGCCGATCGGGCGAAGATGGCGCGCTACGGGCTCAACGTCTCCGACCTCAATGGGCTCATCGACGCGGCCGTCGGCGGCTCGGCGGCGACGCAGGTCGTGCAAGGCGAGCGCACCTTCGACCTCGTCGTCCGGCTCAAACCGCAATTCCGCGAGACGCCGGACGAGATCGGGAACATTCTCGTCGCAACGGCCGACGGTGCGCAGATCCCGCTGCGTCAAGTGGCCGATGTCCAGATCGCGAACGGCGCGGCGTTCATCTATCGACAGGACAACTCGCGCTACATCGGCGTCCAGTATTCGGTAGAGGGACGCGACCTCGCGAGCGCCGTACGCGAGGCCCGCGACGCGGTCGATCGCCAGGTGAAGCTGCCGGTCGGCTACAGCGTGCGCTGGGGAGGCGAATACGAGGAGTACACCGCGTCGCGGAGTCAGATCAA
>DATEHJ010000647.1:0-13747 GCA_035279645.1 Gemmatimonadaceae bacterium | reverse complement strand
GCGGGATGGGTACCCGATGTGGAGCTCGCGCAACCGATGTTCGCACTCGTCGTGGACCGTCAAGCGGTGAGCGTCTGCGCGAGCGTACGACTCACCGCGCATGCGCACGAGGCAGGCGTCGACACGGCGCGCGCTTACCGTCGCCGCGGCTATGCAGCGTGCGTCGCAGCCGCGTGGGCTCGAGCGGTGCGTGACCTCGGTCGCACTCCGCTCTACAGCACGTCTTGGCAGAACGAGGCGTCACGCGCGGTCGCCCGACAGCTCGGTCTGATCCAGTTTGGGTGCGACCTACATATCACGTGATGATCCGGTCGTTAGGGGATATCGCTTCCGCGGTGGTGGTGTTTGCGCTCGCCTCTTCGCCGCGCGTCGGCGCGCAGACGCCAATCTCGATCCGTGCCGCCGACGGTGGGACAATCGCGGCTGACAGCTACGGCGCCGGGCCGCACGGCGTCGTTCTCGCCCACGGCGGCCGCTTCGATCGCTCGAGCTGGAAAGACCTCGCGAGTCAGATGGCGGCGATCGGCTTCCGCGTCGTCGCGATCGACTTCCGCGCCGCCGTTGACGCGCGCGCTGGCCAGGAGACGCCCTGTCTCTACGACGAGCACTGTCTCGCCAAGGACGTCGGCGCGGCGATGCGCTACCTGCGCGCGACCGGCGCGAAGACGATCTCACTCGTCGCGCCTCGGTGGCGGTGCCGTCGCTCAGGCGACGATCGACGCGCCCTCGAAAGACATCGACGCCGTCGTCCTGCTCGCACACATGTCCGTCAGATCGCCCGACAAGATTCCGGGGCGCAAGCTCTTTCTCGTTGCACGCTATGACACGGGCGACGCGCCGCGGCTTCCGGAGGTGCGCACACAATACGAGAAGGCTACCCAGCCCAAGCAGCTCGAGGTCCTCGAGGGCTCCGCGCACGCGCAGTTCCTCTTCAAGACCGACCAGGGTCCCGGACTCGAGTATGAGATTCTCCATTTCCTCACGCTGTCCGAGCCCGTCCCCGCACATGACACCTTCACCGTCACCTCGCGCGCGCTGGGCGAACCGCGATTAGTCAATGTTCATGTCCCTCGCGGCCTTGGCGCGGGCGTAGAGCGCTTCCCCGTTCTCTACATGCCCGACGGCGGTCTCGACGAGGACTTTCCGCATGTCGTCAACACCGTCGACTCGCTTGCTGCGTTAGGCAGCATACGACCGGTGATCGTCGTCGGTGTCCCGAACACCGAGCGGCGGCGCGACCTCACCGGACCGACCAGGGTCGCCACCGACAGTGCGATCGCCAAGCACGTCGGCGGGTCGCCGGCGTTCCGGCGCTTCCTGCGCGACGAGCTCATCCCCGCCGTGAACGCGCGCTATCGCACGACAAACGAGCGCGCCCTCGTCGGCGAGTCGCTCGCGGGACTCTTCGTCGTCGAGACCTTTCTCACCGAGCCGTCGCTCTTCCAGCATTACATCGCCCTCGACCCGAGTCTCTGGTGGAACGCGGGCGCATTCGTCGACTCGGCGGGAACGCGGCTCACGGCGTTGGATTCGGCGCGGCGTACGCTCTTCCTGGCGACAGCTAACGTCTCCGACATCACGACGGGCACCTCGCGACTCGCGCGCTGCTCGGCACGATGCAACTGACTGGCCTCAGCTGGACCTACAAGCCGCGTCCCGATCTCACCCATGCGACGATCTTCCGAGGGGTCGGGCCGGAGGCGTTGGCGGAGACTCTTCGCTAACTGTCATCCCGAGCGAAGCGAGGGATCTACACTTTGCGGCCACAAGTACAGATCCCTCGTCGCGACGCTCCTCGGGATGAAAGATAGGTTGACGAACGGCATTCTCTGACTTAAGTCAGAGAATGCGGCGAGAGCACATCGACCAGGTCCGGCGTTTCAACCGTCTCGTCACGCAGCGGGCCGGGGCGCTCGACCAAGACTTTCTCGGGCGCCAACGCCCACTCGGCGAGTCGCGCGTGCTGTTCGAGATCGGCGTCGGCGGAGCCGATCTGCGCGATCTTCGCGCGCGACTCGGACTCGATTCGGGATATCTCAGTCGCGTCGTGCAATCGCTCGCGACAAAGGGCCTCGTTAGGCTGCGGGCCGCGTCTGACGATGATCGCGTTCGGCGCGCCTATCTCACGCGAAAGGGGCGAGCCGAGGTCGACGAGATGAACCGGCGCTCGGACCACGCCGCGCAAGGCATCCTCACACCGCTGAGCGAGACGCAGCGCGAGCGACTCGTCGGCGCGATGGCGGAGGTACATCGCCTGCTCCTTGCCGCAGGCGCGCAGATCGAGGTCGTGGATCCGGCCATGCCTTCGGCGCGATGGTGCGTCGCACAGTATTTCGCGGAGCTTGCCGCGCGCTTCGAGCACGGCTTCGATCCGGGCACGAGCATCAGCGCGGAGGACGACGAGCTGCGTCCGCCGCGCGGCGCGTTTCTCCTCGCAAGCATCGACGGCCAACCGGCGGCGTGCGGTGCTGTGAAGACGATCGCGCCCAAGGTGGGCTCGCTCAAGCGCATGTGGGTCGCGAGCTCGACGCGTGGACTCGGCCTCGGCCGACGCATGCTCCACGCACTCGAGGTCAAGGCGCGCGAGCTAGCCATCGAGACGCTGCGTCTCGAGACCAATCGCTCACTCACGGAGGCAATTCGCATGTACGAAAGGTCGGGATACGCGGAGGTCCCGGCATTCAATGATGAGCCCTACGGCGATCACTGGTTCGAAAAGCACCTCGATTGATCCATCGACGGCCGAGCCTAACGGTTCGGTTCGTCCCAGCCGGCGAGGCAGCCGCGGTGATCTCGTGCGGTCCGACCCTCGCGCCTGGCCCTCTCGCGGATGGGGCGTCATATTCGCGCCATGAACCCGCGCACCCTTCCCCTCCTGCTCCGCACCTGGCTCACGATCGCCGTGATCGACGGGATCTTCGCGAGCTGCTTGAACGCTTTTGCGTACGGCTCGACAGCCGCGCGCGTGTGGCTCGGCGTCGCCTCGACTGTCCTCGGCCCCTCCGCACTCCAGGGTGGAACACGCGTCGTGCTCATCGGCCTGCTGATGCACCTATGCGTTGCGTTCACATGGTCGGCGGTGTTTCTGACGCTGGCGACAAACTGGCCGGCGCTCCGACGCGCGATCTCGACACCGGCTGGTGTCCTCGGCGTGGCATCGCTGTACGGCCCCGCGATCTGGTGCGTGATGTCGCTGGCGGTGATCCCACTGCTCACTGGCCGCCCGCCGGCGTTCACGGTGCGTTGGGTGATCCAGCTCCTCGCGCACATCCCGTTCGTAGCGCTGCCGATCGTGACCGTCGTCGGACGCGGACTCAATACGCGTCAGCGAGAGGCGGGGGTGCAGGTCTCCGGGAGTATCGCGTAGCCGCTCGCGCCTGACTACTAATCCGGAATGCAGCGTCGAAGCAACACCACGCGCCCTTCCAGAATTGGACGAAGGCGAAGTCCGCTTGACGGAAGGCTCGGCGATGCGCATGCCACACGACGACTGACGTCGCCGCGAAGAGCATCCGTTGGAAAGCCATCGTCGCTAGGTATCCGAGCTTCCCCCGCCGCGCGCGAAGCATGCCGAGCCGTTCGGCCTGGAATTCGACGTGCCGCGCTTCGTCGTCGAGGATTTGCTCGCAGAGGCGTCGCAGAATCGTAGACTGAGTCGCAACGCCCAGCCTGTCGTAGTAGACCTGCGCCATCAGCTCGGCGGTGATGAGCACCGCAATCGACATCTCGAGGGTACCGAGAAGGTTGCGGAGACGACGGAATACGGCGTCGGCGAAGCTGGCGCGTGCGAGAGGAATTCCATTGAGGGTGAAAAAGCGCGCGAGGTCACGCGCGTGCCGTTGCTCCTCGCGAATGAAGAGGCGGATCGCGCCGACGTACTCGAGGTCTCCGGTCAATTCGGCGTATTGGATGGCGTAGCGAATGAGGTGGCGCCCTTCTCCGCTTTCACCGCGCTGGAATTCCGCGACCGAGCTGGCGATCGCGGCGCTCTCCTCCGTCGTGAGCTCGGCGCCACGCTCCCACGGGATAATGCGGAGTTGGCGGGCGTTTGTCTCGAAGTGTCGCAGCCAGTCTGCAGAGGTGCGCATGGGTATTCGCTCCATTGCTCTTTATGGTGCAAAGTACTCTACTTCGCATTGAACGAATGGTCAAGCTAGGCACGGTTGTCTCGGAGAGCGCCTCGGTTCAGGTTCTGTGAGTCGTCGGCAGGATCACCCGCAACGGTTCACCCATGGCGCCCGTCGTCGGCCAAACGGCACAACGCTCTCTGACGCTCACCGAGCAGCACGTGCGGACCTTCGCCGAGCTCACCGGCGATTACAATCCGCTGCACTTCGACGCTGCATTCGCGAAGGCGACCCGCTTTGGGGGGCTCGTCGTGCAGGGCGGCCTGACGACGGGGCTGCTGCACGCGCTCGTCGCGATGGACTTGCCGGGACCGGGCTCGGTGTTTCTCAGCCAGCAGTGGAAATTCACGGCGCCCGTCTACATCGGGGACACCATCACCGCGGAGGCCGCGGTGATGAGTGTCCATGAAACCAAGCCAGTGACCCAGCTTCGCGTCGTCGTCAGACGCCAGACGGGCGAGACCGTGCTCGAGGGCGAGGCTTGGTGCTACACGATGCGGCCTACTTCGCCGTGACGCGGAGGGCGATGCGCCGATTCTGCGCGCGTCCGCCTTCGGTCGAGTTGTCGGCAACGGGGTGCTGTTCGCCGTAGCCTTCCGCCTGCAGCCGGCTCGCGTCGACACCCTTCGCGACGAGCGCCTGCTTCACCGCGTTCGCGCGCTGTTGCGACAGCTTCTTATTCGCCTCTGGCGAGCCGACGTTGTCGGTGTAGCCGCCCACTTTCACTTTCACGTTGGGATAGGCTTTCATCACCGCGACGATGTTGTCGATCTGCTCGTCCGATTCCGGAAGAATGGACGCCGAGCCGGTCGCGAAGTTCAGGCGATCGAATTCGAACCAGGTCGTGGTGTCGACGGGACGGTTCGTGTCTTCGATGAAGCCGATGAGTTGGGACTCGATGCCATTGGCCGGGATATTGAGCTCGGTCCCGTTCGGCAGTGTGCGCTTCGCGAAGGCACCGAGCGTCCCGAGTCCGCCCGCGACTTCTCCGCCCGCGGTGCCGACGACGCTGCCGATGCGCGTTGTCGTGTCGACGACCGCTGCCTGACGAGCCGCAGTGTTGTTCTTGTGCGCGAGCGCGAACCACACCAAGGCGAGCGTCGCGAGGCCGACCACCGGCCAGACCCACCGGCGTCCTTCGGATTCGGACGGGGGGACGTCGGCGAATTGTCGCGCCGTCGTCGTCGGCCGATTCCACTCCGGGGTCTCGACTTGCGGCGCCGTGGCGCTGGAGATGAGACTCGAGAGTCCCGCCGGCATCGCCGCGTTGATGCTGTCCTTCTCACTCGTTATCACGTTCGCGAGTCCGGCCGAGTCGAGCCCGCCTTCGCGAACCTTGTTGCCGAGTAGGGCGAGCACGAGCGGTCCGGCGAGCGAGAGCAGTTTGCCGCCTGAGGCCGGGTTCTTGAAGCCGAGCGTCCGAGTGAGCAGGTTGCCCAGGGCATTGGTCTGGCCGCCGAACAGCATGTTGAGGAACTTTGTACCATTGGCGGCGACGGCTCCTCCGGCGACGAACGAGCCGACCACGCTCGACGCGTCGTCGGGCAGGTTGGCACCCGCGGGCCGACTAGTTATGAAATCGAAGACCTGACGAAATGAGCTCGGATCGGCCGCTTTATTGACGAGCCCTCCGAGGACCGACGCGAATGTAGTTGGCACCCCACTCGACACGGCCGCTTCGGACTCGCCGAGGCGCTCGGCGATCTGGCCGGTCGCGGGTGAAACGAGCGTCTTGAGTGAATCGAGCAACGTGGCCATAGGCGAATCCTCCCGGCGCGTCGCCGGCGTTGAGACTAATGGAAATTGGATTCGTCCCGAGAGGAGCGAGTATGGTCCATACGGCCTACACCAGGGGCGAGCCGATCACGACTGGCGCATGAAGACCCTCGTGCGACAGGCCTTCTGGAGCTTGAACCGCGGCACCCGATGGCGCCAAGTTGGTTCCCCATGACCAGCGAGACGCCGCGCCTCCATCGCCGCTTTGGCCTCCTTGGCGCCACCGCGCTGAACATGACGAACATGATCGGCGTTGGACCGTTCATCACGATCCCGCTCCTCATGTCGGCGTTAGGCGGGCCCCAGGCGATGCTCGGCTGGATCGTCGCACTCGTCATCGTCATCTGCGACGGGATGGTGTGGAGCGAGTTGGGCGCGGCGATGCCCGGGTCGGGGGGCTCGTTTACCTATCTTCGCGAAGCATTCGGCCGCGCACGTTTCGGACGGTTGATGGCGTTCCTGTTCGTCTGGCAGTTCGTGCTCAGCGGGCCGCTCGAGATCGCGTCCGGCTATATCGGATTCGCCGACTACGCGACTTACATATGGAAGGGGCTCACACGCACCGGGGTCATCGCGCTTGTGACCGTGGTCGGGCTGATCAACGTCGGGCTGTTGTACCGTCGCATTCACTCGATCGCGAAGATCACCATCTCGCTGTGGGTGGGGACGCTCGTGACGGTGCTCGCGGTGATCCTCGCCGGCGCGACACACTTCGATCCGCGCGTCGCGTTCGATTTCCCGCCCGGTGCGTTCTCGTTCTCGTTAGGTTTCCTGCTCGGCCTGGGCGCTGCGGCGCGCATCGGGATCTACGACTACCTTGGATACTACGACGTCTGCTACATCGGCGACGAGGTGCGCGAGCCCGGCCGAGTGATTCCGCGCTCGATCCTTATCAGCACGGCCGCCGTGGCGGTGATCTATTTCGGGATCAACCTCTCCATCGTCGGCGTCGTGCCCTGGCGCGAGTTTGTTCCCGCCTCGAGCCACCCTGAGTCGAATTTCATTGTCTCCGTGTTCATGCAGCGGATCTACGGCCCGCGCGTCGCGACGATCTTCACGCTGCTCGTGCTGTGGACGGCGTTCGGGTCGGTGTTTGCCCTGCTGCTCGGCTACTCGCGCATCCCTTTCGCCGCGGCGGAGAGTGGCTACTTCTTCCGCGTCTTCGGCCGGCTGCATCCGACGAAGGATTTCCCATACGTGTCCCTTCTCGTGCTGGGGGCGCTGTCGATCCTGGCGGGGTTCTTTTCGTTAGGCACGGTGATCGACGCGCTGATCGTAACGCGCATTCTCGTGCAGTTCATCGGGCAGGTGTTCGGCCTCGTGCTCCTCCGCCGCCACGCACCGGAGCTGCCACGGCCGTATCGGATGTGGCTCTATCCGGTACCGGCCTTCGTGGCATTGCTGGGGTGGATCTTCGTATTTGTCACGACGCAGGTCGAGGTGATTCTGTTTGGGGTCGGAGCCCTCCTCGTGGGATGCCTGACGTTTCTCGTATGGTCCAAGCGCAGTGCCGCGTGGCCCTTCAAGCGCAAGCGTAGCTCTGCCATTTCTGGAAGCGTGATCACCGACTAACACGGATGCTGCACGCTTTGCGAAAGCTAGTTGTTTTGACATCGTGTGGCGTTAGGCAACAGAATTCTGTGGACGGATGTTTGTCATTATCGGAGAATAAGATTGTGACTGCGCTCAAAACTCATCTCGTTGCGGCCGTTCTATTCATCGCGACCGCACCAGTGTCCGCACAATCCTCCGCGCGAAAGACCCTTGCGGCGCCGGACACTCTCATCGCCATTGTCGGCGCGACGGTGATCGACGGGAACGGCGGTGCGCCGGTTGCCGACGCGACGATCGTTGTTCGCGGTAAGCGCATCGCCGCCGTCGGACCGCGCGGCTCAACGCCAGTCCCGAAAGGCGCGCGCGTCATCGACGCAAATGGGAAGTTCGCGACACCGGGCTTCATCGACACCAACGTCCATCTCTCCCTCTACAACAACGGCGAGTCGATGGTGCGGTACGAGGATCGCTTCCTCGATCTCGTCGTCGAAGCGGCACAGACGGAGCTCAAGTACGGAATCACCACGGTACGCGACAGCTACGGGGCGCTCGAGCCACTCACCGCCATCCGCGACTCGATCGCTCATGGAAAGATCCTCGGACCGAGGATGCTCGTCGCCGGGAACATCGTCGGGTGGGGCGGACCCAAGTCGCCACTCTTCTCGAACGCGACGCCGACGACCTACTTCGACGAGCAGATGATGGACTACATCGCTCAAGGCGCGGGTGAGGAGCTGCTCGACATGTCGCCTGCCGAGCTGCGCGTCGCGATCGACAAGTATCTCGACAAGGGCGTCAACTTTGTCAAATACGGCGGCACCGCTCACACCAACAACCTCATCACCTTCTCCCCGCGACAGCAGGAGGCGTTGGTTGAGGAAGTTCATAAGCGCGGGCTGTTTGCCGAGACGCATTCGACCAACCCGGAGCCGCTGCGGATCTCCGTGCTCGCCGGGATCGATCTGATCCAGCATCCGGAAGTGCACAACGTGCCGATCCCCGCCGACCTCGTCCAGCTCATCGTCGATCGCCACGTAATCTGCTCGATCCTCGCCAACAGCATCACCGGCAAGCCGTGGAAGGACTATCAGAAGGCGCAGACTCGTAGCGACTCGGCGAAGGCTGACTCGCTCCGGAACGACACGCTCAAGCTGATGGACCGTCAGAAGACAGGGTGGGAGTTGCGTCGCGAGCGCGAGGCGAAGCGCGTGGCGGTGCGTCGCGGGAACGCCGAGGCGCTCATCAAAGGCGGCTGCATAACGACGCCGTCGACGGACACGTATCTGAGTGGCGCACCCGAGTTCAGCCGCACGCCACGCATGGACCCGCACATGATGCCCGGCACGGCGACGCTCTCCGCGATCGAAGGGCTCGTCGAATTGGGTATGACCCCGGCCCAAGCGATTGTGTCCGCAACAAAGAATGGTGCCCGCGCGGCGCAAGGCACGAAAGACTTCGGGACGATCGAGACTGGGAAGTACGCCGACATCCTGCTTCTCGACGCCGACCCGCTTGCCGACATTCACAACATTCGAAAGCTGTCGTTCGTGATGAAGGAAGGACACGTCGTGGATCGCGATCGCCTCCCCGAAAAGCCCGTTTGGACGCGAACGCGCCCCAAAGCCTAGCCGAGCACGAATCCATGACACAGCACACGCGCAGAGAATTCATGGGCCTAACGGTCGCCGGCCTTGGCGGCCTGCTCGCGCCGGACTGGCTCTCCAGGAACGTTCAGGCGCCGGCCGATGCCGACTTCGTCGTGTTCAACGCCAAGGTCTACACGATGAACCCGGCGATGCCGCGCGCCGAAGCGTTCGCGATCAGCGGCGGACGATTCGTCGCGATCGGACGTACGGCCGACATCCGAGGGCTGATCGGCAAGCGCACGAGGAAGTACGACGCGAAGCAGATGACAATCGTGCCCGGCTTTATCGACACGCACAATCACGCCGGCGGAACGACGCTCCTCTACGAAGTCCTCGTCGGCAATCCTTTCGACGTGGAGTTCGTCACGATCGCGAGCATTACTGACAAGCTTCGTGCGAACGCGAGGGTGACGCCACCAGGTACGTGGGTCGAGGGCTTCTTCTTCGACGACACGAAGGTCAAGGATAAGCGTCCGCTCAACGTTCACGACCTCGACCGGGTGTCGACGGAGCACCCCGTCGTCGTTCACCATCGCGGCGGGCATACGTCGTTCTACAACGGCAAGGCGTTCGAGCTGGCACGGGTGACGAAGGACACGGCGAATCCGCCTGGCGGCACCTATGATCGCGATGAAGCCGGTGACGTCACCGGCCGCGTGACCGATCGCGCCCGGAGCGTCTTCAACGGCATCGGGCAGCGGCCAACGTTCACCGCCGAGCAGCGCGCCAAGCGCGAGCGCGATGGCGTGGCGTACATCTCGAAGCAGTTCGTGCGCTACGGCCTCACGAGCGTGCACCACGAGGGAGGCGACCTCTCGGCGATTCAGGACGTCCTCGCGCGCGGGGACCTGCACCACCGCGTGAGCTACGAGCCCAACGAGCGGATGATCGACACGATGATTGCTGGCGGCAGCAAGACGGGCTTTGGCGACGAGTGGATCAAGTTCGGCGCGACCTCGGAGCACACGGTCGACGGCTCCTTCTCGGAGCGAACGATGGCGCTCAGCGCGCCATATCCCGGCACTCAGTATCGCGGCAATGTCACCGAGACGCAGGACGATCTCAATGCCTGGGTCGAGAAGGTGCATCGCGCCGGAATTCAGGTGAACTGCCACGCCAACGGCGACGTCGCGATCGAGATGTATCTCACCGCGATCGAGCGCGCCCAATCACGCTTCCCGCGCGCCGACGCGCGCCCGAAGATCACCCACTGCACGCTGATCAACGACGATCTGGTTCGGCGGATCAAGGCCGTGGGCGCCGTGCCGGCAATGTTCACGACATATGCGTATTACAACTCTGACAAGTTCGTATTCTATGGCGAAGACTTGATGAAACGCTCGATGGCGTATCGCACGCTCCTCGACGCCGGCGTCCCAGCGGCGGCGGGCTCGGATTTCAGCCCGGGGCCCTTTGCGCCATTGATGGGTATTCAGGGGATGGTCACGCGCACTGGGTGGGACGGCAAGACGTGGGGCGCGAACCAGCGCATCAGCGTCGACGACGCCATCAAGGTCAATACGGTGAACGGCGCGTATGCGTCACGAGAAGAATCGCTCAAGGGATCGATCGCCGAGGGCAAGCTGGCCGATTTCGTCGTCCTCGCCGATGATCCGCACGCGGTAAACGCGGAAAAGATCAAGGACATCGCGATCGTTCAGACTACCGTCGGTGGGAGGGCGGTTTACCCATGAACGCCACAACTCACGAAGACATCGCGCTCCAGCGGCCGAGGCTTGCCGAGATCGACGCCTTCGGCCTCACGCATCCTGGTCTCGTGCGCAAGACGAACGCCGATCAATTTCTCGTCGCGAGCTTGCATCGCACGCTTCACGTCCACGCGACGAGCCTCAACGGAGGGCTCGGCCCCGAGGAGAGCGAGACGCGTGGATTTCTCCTGCTCGTCGCGGACGGCGTTGGCGGACTTGCCGGCGCCGCCGAGGGAAGTGCGAAGGTCGTTGCGACGGTTGCGCAACATCTCCTTCACGCCAGCGAGCTCTGCTCGCAGATGGCCGCCACGCACGAGAACGAGGCGATCAACACGCTGCTCGACGCGGTCGCCGGTGCGCACCGCGCGCTTCTCACCGCGCCCGACGACGAGGGTGCGACGCCGGCGTCGACCCTGACGATGTTCGCATCGTTCTGGCCGCGTGCGTTCGTCGTACATGTCGGCGACAGCCGCGCCTATCGCTACCGTGACGGCGCCCTCGAGCGCCTAACGACTGACCAGACCTTCGCGCAGATGATGGTGCAGGCGGGCGCGCTCACCCCCGCCGGCGCCGAGGCATCGCACCTCAAGCATGTGCTGTGGAGCGCGATCGGCAGTCAGGAGGTGGTGCCCGACGTCCTCGTCACCGATGTGACCAGACGGGGCGTCATCCTGCTCTGCACCGACGGCCTCACGAATCACGTGAGCGACGACGAGATCAAGTCGCAGCTCGCGTCATGCAAGTCCGCCGAGCGAACCTGTCATGGGCTCGTCGACCTCGCGCTGTCGCGCGGCGGGAGCGACAATGTGACCGTGGTGATCGGCCGCGTTCGCGGCAGTGAGGAGACGCATGGCTAGCAGCGCGACTCCGGAATACGTCCTCGGCCACGCGTCGAGCGAGTTGCAACGCCTCGCGTATCAGGCGCAGTACTGGGGTGAGGCGACGCTGGAATGGCTGCGGAGGGCGGCGATCGAGCCCGGGATGCGGCTGCTCGACATCGGCTGCGGCGCCGGCGACGTGAGTCTCCTGGCAGCGACCCTCGTTGGACCGACGGGATCCGTGCTCGGCGTCGATCGCTCGCCTGACGCGGTCGCGACCGCGACGCAGCGCGCGACCGCCATGGGTCTCAGTCAGGTGCAATTCGAGGTCGCTTCTCTCGAGACATTCGCTCCCGATCGGCAGTTCGACGGGATCATCGGTCGATTGGTGCTGATTTACCTCGCCGATCCGGTGGCGGAGCTGCGCAAGTTGCTGCGATTCGTTAGGCAGGGGGGCGTGGTCGCGTTTTTCGAGATGGATATGGTCGCCTGTCGTTCGGTGCCACCGGTGCCACTCGTAGAGGAGTCGATGGAGCGTCTGCGCCAGACCTTTCGCCGAGCTGGCAATACTCTGGATCTCGGGCCGCGGCTTTGGCGCGTCTTTCGGGACGCCGGGCTTCCCGACGCGTCGATGATGGTGCATTGGAGAGCCGAACCAGCACCAGCTGCACCCGGCGCGCGGCTCATCTCCGAGACGACACGCAGTCTCTTGCCGATGATGGAGCGCTTTGGCGTCGCAAGAGCGGCTGAAGTGGACGTCGACACCTTGTCGAGCCGTCTGCAGGCGGCGGTCGTCGCGCAGGACGCCACGCTGCTTCCACCGGCGGTCGTCGGGGCCTGGGCGCGTCGTTAGGTCACGCTGTCATCCCGAGCGCCAAACTGAGAACCAGATCCCTCGCTACGCTCGGGATGACAAGTCGGGGGTTCCGTCCGGCCATTTGGAAGGTACTCTATTGTCCGACCAGACCCCCTTCCATGAAACCAAAAGAACTGACGATCCGCGGCCTGATCCTCGGCGCGCTCATCACGACCGTCTTCACAGCCGCGAACGTCTATCTCGGCCTCAAGGTCGGCCTCACCTTCGCCTCATCCATCCCGGCGGCGGTGATCTCGATGGCAATCCTGAGCGCCGTGAAAGACTCGTCGATCCTCGAGAACAATATCGTCCAGACCGTCGCATCGGCGGCGGGGACACTCTCTGCGATCATCTTCGTGCTCCCGGGACTCGTGATCGTCGGCTGGTGGACGGGATTCCCATTCTGGCAATCATTCCTCATTTGCCTCAGCGGCGGGATCATCGGCGTCCTGTTCACGATCCCGTTGCGCCGCGCGCTCGTGACGACGTCCGACCTTCCCTACCCCGAAGGCGTCGCCGCGGCGGAGGTGTTGAAGGTGGGTTCCGGCACGCGCGGCGAAGTGAAGGACGACACCGGCGAAGCGCGCGAAGGCCTCATCGCCGTCATCCTCGGTTCGGTCGCGTCGGGTGGACTCGCGATTCTGCAAGGGACGCGCATCCTCTCGGGTGAGCTCACGGGCTTTTTCCGCATCGGGAGCTTCGGATCGAGCGGATACAACTTCGCCTGGTCGCTCGCGCTGCTCGGCGCGGGTCACCTGGTGGGGTTGTCGGTCGGCATGGCGATGCTCACGGGACTCATCACCGCCTGGGTGATCGCCGTCCCGATTCTGACCCACCTGCAGCCGGCGGCGGCGGGCGCTTCGCTGGCGTCGCACACCCTAACGGTCTGGCGCACGCAGGTGCGCTTCATCGGCGCCGGGGCGATCGGCATCGCCGCGATCTATACGCTCGCGCGCCTAACGAAGCCGGTCATCGGCGGACTCGTGAGCACGCTGGCCGCATCGCGCCGCGTCGACAGAGGCGACGATCTCGACCGCGACATCTCGCCGCCATGGATCATCGCGCTCACGATTGTGTGTCTCGTTATCGCCGCGTATCTCGCCTATACGTTCGCCAAGTCGACGGTACTCGCAGGGAGCGCGGTGGGGCTCACGCTGTTCACTGTTCCATTCGTACTACTCGCGGGCTTTTTGATTGCGGGGATTTGCGGCTACATGGCGGGGCTGATCGGCGCGTCGAATAGCCCGATCTCGGGCGTGGG
>DATEHJ010000646.1:0-11108 GCA_035279645.1 Gemmatimonadaceae bacterium | reverse complement strand
TGCGCCGACCCCGCATAAAGGGCCTCCTTCATTCGCACCCGTGTCCGCACCATCGACTTTCGATTCACCCGTCGTCACACCCCCCGCCGCGCCGCGGCTCTTTCTCGTCGACGGATACGCGCTGATTTACCGCGCATTCTTTGCCCTCATCGCGCGTCCGCTAACGACAAGCCATGGCGAAAACACGTCGGCCGCGTGGGGAATTGTAAACTTTCTCAATCGCCTGCTCACCGCGCACAAGCCGGAGTATCTCGGCTGGGTGCACGACTCCGGCCTCTCGTTCCGCCACGAGGCCTACCCGGCGTACAAGGCGACGCGCGAGAAGCTCACCGAGGAGCTGCAATCGGACTTCGACCGCGGCATGGAACGCATCCGCCAACTCCTCGATGCCTATCGCGTCCCGATTATTACAGTGAAAGGGTACGAAGCAGATGACGTCATCGGCACATTGGCGGGCAAGGCCGTCGCGTCCGGTGTCAACGTCGTCGTGGTTTCTGGCGACAAAGACTTCCAACAGCTCGTTCGTCCGGGAGTCTGGTTATTGAACCCAGGGCGCGGCGGCCCGGCCAACGTCGAGGAGCACTGGGTTGGCGTAGAGAACAGCAGCGAACGCCTCGGTGTGCCGCCGGCGCACGTCACGGACTACCTCGCTCTCGTCGGCGACACCTCCGACAATGTCCCAGGCGTCCGCGGCATCGGTGAAAAAACCGCGCAAGAGCTCGTCGGCACCTTCGGATCGCTCGACAACATCTTGGCGCATGCTGCCGAGATCCCGAAGAAGCGCCCGCGAGAAGCCCTGATCGAGCATGCGGACTTGGCGCGGCTCAGCAAGCAGCTCGTCACCATCCGTGACGACGTCGACGTCGAGCTCGATCTCGACAAACTCAAGATCGTGGAGCCGGATCGCGATCGGTTGCGCGGGCTGTACGTCGAACTGGAGTTTCACACCATCGTGAAGGACATCGCGCCCTCGCCGGCGGAGGTGGTGGTCGAGCGCCCGAAGACCAACTACGTCACCGTCGATAGTGTTGCGATGCTGGAGAAGGTCATCGCGCGCGCTCGTCAGGCGCCACACGTCGCGATCGACACGGAGGCGGCAATCGATCCGGCGTCGCCGACGGAGATGGATCCGCTGCGCGCGACCCTGGTCGGGATCGGGCTCGCCGTCGCTCCCGGTGAGGCCTACTACATGTCGTTCGGGCACCGCGATTGGGAGGAACCGCAGGGGACGCTTGCGTTAGGCGACGTGACCGGAGAGCTGGGGGCCGAGGAGAAAAGCTTCGACGACGGCGATGCCAAGAAGAAGAGCGCGCGCAAGCGAGCGGCGACCAAGCCCGAACCGACAAGCATCGCGGCGCGCGCGCTTGCGTCGGGGGGACAACAGCGCACGCGCAATCTCCCTCCAATTTCCGATCCGGCGCTCGCGCCGCTCCGCGCTCTCCTCGAAGATCCGACCGTATCGAAGACGGTGCAGAACGCGAAGTTCGATCTCCTCGTGTTGCGTGGAGCGGGAATCGAGTTGCGGGGGCTCGACTTCGACACGATGGTCGCGAGCTACGTCCTCGATCCTGGTCGACGATCACATGGCATCGACCAGCTCGCGCTCGAGTTTTTGAATCACAAGATGACGACCCTCGCCGAGTTGTGCGGCCGCGGCAAGGAATTCATCCCGTACCATCAGGTGCCGATCGACTGCGCGCGTGACTACTCCTGCGAGGATGCCGATTTCACTTGGCAACTTCGCGGCGTCTTCGAGCCGCAGATGGAGACGCTCCAGCTCGCGCGCTTGTTCCGCGACGTCGAGATGCCCCTCGTCGCGGTTCTTGCCGAAATGGAATGGAGCGGCATCGCGATCGACGTCGAGTGGTTCCGCACTCTCAAGGAACGATTCGAGCGCGAGAGACGGCGTGTCGAGCAGGAGATCTATACCGAAGCGGGTCAGGAGTTCAACATCAACTCAAACCCGAAGCTTCGAGAGATTCTGTTCGACACATTGCGCCTGCCCGTGCTGAAGAAGACCCCGACCGGCCCATCGACTGACGCGACCGTGCTTCAGCAATTGGCCGACGACGGACACGCGCTCCCGGCGCTGCTCATGGAGTATCGCGAGCTGGCGAAGCTCGAGAGCACGTACATCGACGCGCTGCCCGCCTACGTGAATCCGCGCACGGGTCGCTTGCACACGTCGTTCAGTCAGACCGTCGCCGCAACGGGTCGCCTGTCGTCGAGCGATCCAAACTTGCAAAACATCCCGATTCGCCGGGAGCTGGGCCGAGACATTCGGCGCGGCTTCATCCCGCGCCGCGAATGCCTGCTCATCGGCGCCGACTATTCACAGATCGAGCTTCGTGTGCTCGCGCACCTTTCCGGCGATCCCGCGTTCGTGCAGGCGTTTCAAACGGGCGGCGACATTCACCGTCAAACGGCCGCGCTCATCTTCGACGTGCCCGTGGACGGAGTCACCTCGGAGATGCGTGCGCGCGCCAAGACGATCAACTTCGCGACGATTTATGGCCAGGGACCGCACGCACTCTCACAGCAGTTGAAGATCGCTCACGCCGAAGCGAAGGCGTTCATCGAGCGCTACTTCGAGCGATTCGCGCGTGTGCGCGAGTACCTCGACTCGATGGTGACCTTCGCTCGCGCGAACGGATACGTGCAGACCATCTTCGGCCGACGCCGCTACATTCCCGAGCTGCGCGATCGGAACTTCAACATTCGCGCATTTGGCGAGCGCACGGCCGCCAACTCTCCGATTCAGGGGTCGGCCGCGGATCTCATCAAGATCGCCATGATTCGCATCGATGCCGCGCTTCGTGCTCGCGCGATGAGCAGTCGAATGCTCCTCCAGGTGCACGACGAGTTGGTGTTCGAGGTTTTGATACCGGAGCGCGACGAGTTGATGGCGCTCGTGAAGCACGAGATGGAGCACGCCGCTCAACTCTCTGTTCCGCTCGTCGTGGACCTCGGCGAGGGCACGAATTGGCTCGAGACCAAGTTCGCCTAAGTCACTGGGCGGCCTTCGGTTGTGTGAGCTAGATCATCTTTGGTGTCTTGCATTGTGCGAAGTAACTGGCAAATCCTTGCGATCGTGAGCTCCCATCTGCTTTTCCATCCAAAGTCGAAGATTTTACGCGGCAACACCTTAGCTCGTATTCAGGGGGACGGCCTCGTGATTGCCTTTCTCGGGTCACGATCTGGACACTCATCTCCCAGCCGGAAGTTTTGCCCTCATTCCTATGTCTCGCAGCCATCGCTCGGGATTCACACTGGTCGAACTGCTGATCGTCGTGGTCGTCATCGGCATTCTTGCCGCCATGGCGATCCCGAAGTTTCAGTCGACGAAGGGCAAAGCCTACCTCGCTTCGGTGAAGAGCGATTTGAAGAATCTTTCAACCGCCGAAGAATCGTTCTTCTACGATCACCGGGCCTATTCCACCGATCTCGACTCGCTCAAGGCGGTGTCGTCTCACGGCGTGATCCTGACTGTCGTCACTGCGACGGCCAGCGGCTGGGCGGCGACGGCATATCATCCGAACTCGTGGCCGCACACCTGCGCCCTCTTCTACGGCGCCGTGAGCGCGGTCGCTCCAGCGACGATCGAAGGCGAAGTCGCCTGCAACTGACGAGCGCCGGCGCCCGAGCGCGCCGCGCCGGGTATCGTTAGGCGTGGCACGTCCAGACGACGTCGAGGCGCCGACAGGATCGACGAAGCTGCTCTTCCGCGAATTTCGCTCACGCCGCGAAGGGATGATCTACGCCATGACGGGCGGCCTGTGGCTTCACCGACACGTATGGAAGGGACGCAAGATGGCCCACCTCGTGTCGACGGACCGTGAGCGCCTACTAGCCTACGGGCGGCACGTGGGGATTCCCGCTCACCGCCTCCAATACAAGCCGCTCAAGGATCCGAGAACGGGCATTCGTCGCGACGCGTGGCACTGGGACCTCGGCGGTCCAGTCTTGCCACCACCGACCGAGCGCTACTAGCCGTCAGACGGCCTCGCTCACGCTGATTCGCGAAAGCAGTTGCTCGATCTCGAGCGCTTCGGCTCGAAGGCGGTCCAGCTCCGCCTGCAGTTGCGCGCGTAGCCGTGGACGCCGCCGGAAAAGCAGATACGTTCGCGCGCGTCGCACCGCGCGCTCGAGACGCTCACGCAGTACGAAATTCACGTCGGCGGCGAGCGGAAGGCTCACCACGTAGAGCGTCGCTGCGATCCAGCCAGCGAACACACCGACCAAAGCGCCCTGCAGCGCGTAGAACACGAGCACGAGTACCGCGCCAGCAACGATCGTTCGCATTGCCGGATCCGAGGCACTGTCGATCGAACGGCGCGCAATCGTCCTCGCACCATGGAAGGGCAACCAGTGATTGATCGCGCCCCACAACGCCAGCGGGCCAGCGACGCCTAACGCCCAGCTCTCGCGAAGAACGAAGGGCGCGGCGTAACGTCCCTCGGCGGATACGCTGACATCTTCCAGAGCGACATGATGGAGCGACAAACGCTCCTCGAACGCCTCGAGAGCCCCCAGCAGCGCATCTGCCCGCGCACGAAGTTGGTCGTCGGAGCTCCGCACCAGCGCTCGGCGTGACTCCTCGATGCGGCGAGCGATCGAAACTTCGACGCGAAGTGAGCGGGACGATCCGATGGACTCCGGCTCGTCGCGGAACAGTGCGGCGAAGAGAGCTGACAGAGCCGCCGCGCGCGAGGCGTC
This sequence comes from Gemmatimonadaceae bacterium, assembly GCA_035279645.1. GTDB lineage: Bacteria > Gemmatimonadota > Gemmatimonadetes > Gemmatimonadales > Gemmatimonadaceae > AG2. The sequence continues at coordinate 6,392 of DATEHJ010000646.1, read as the reverse complement.
ATCGACGCTCTCGTAGTTCTGAGTCACTGTGCGCAACCGCGCGTCAATCTCGTCGGTGAGCGCTTGGACCGCGGCATCGCCCGTCATCGTCCAGCGATCTACGGCAATCGCGTCGCCGACCTGAACGAGCACTCGAGTACGCGGTGCGTCCTTGCGCTCGAACGTCAGGCCGATCGGTACGATGTGCAAGTTACGAACGGCCCCTTCGTCGCGTGACTCGAGTGCGATGCGCGCCGCGCCAGTGCGGAGCGGCGCAAGGGATGGATTGTCGTGAGTGATGCCCTCGGGAAAAATCACGACCGCGCCGCCTCTACGCAGCACGTCGCGCAGCGCGCCGAACGCGCGCGTGTTGCGACGAGGATCGATCGAGGTGCCGCCCGCGGCGCGCACGTCACTGCTCCGCACGAGCGGAACGACACCAACCCAACCGAGGAACCGCGCGAGCAGCCTGTTGTCGAAGAGCGGTGCTTTCGCCGTCAGCACGACGCGCCGCGGCATCGCCCAACCGACGAGCAGCGCGTCGACCAGCGCATTGGGATGATTCACGACGAGCAGCAACGGCGCGTTTCTCGGTAGACGCTCGAGGCCCTCGACGTCGATGCGCCGATAGAACCATCGAAGAGCAACACCGGCGACGCTTCTCAGAAGCGCGTACAACATCACGCAGCTCGCAACCGCTGTGAATGCCGATCCGGAACGCCCCGAAGAACGGCGATCGAAATCACGAACATGATCGCGACGACGAAAACCGCCGCGCGGTATGCGAGGCTCGTTCCGATCGTTCCCTCGAGCGCCCACGTCGTGACGCCCCACAGCAGCGGCCCCACCACCGCGGCAACCCGCGCCGAGAGCAGCATCAGACTGAAGTAACGCCCCGCCTCGACGTCGGGAATCAACGACAGCAGCAACGGTCGCTCGATTGCATTCACGCCGCCGAAGTTGAGGCCGATCGCCAGGCCGACGAACCAAAACGCGCGTTGGCTCGTCACCGCCATCATGCCGCCGAGCAACACGACCCAAATCCAGAGCGTGATGTTGAGCGAACGCTTGGCACCGATGCGATCGACGAGATGCCCGTAGAAATAGCTCCCGAAGATCGCGGGAATCGTGAGCACCATGAACAACGTGATCTCGCTTCCCTTGTTGAAGCCCACCGCCCGCACGGCGTATAGCGTCATGAAACTGACGATCGTCCCGATCGCGTCTTGGTATACGAGCGACGTAATAATGAATCGCAAGGCACCCGGATGCCGCTTCGCGGCGGTGATCGTTTCTCGGACGTCACCAAATGCCTTGCCCCAGTTCACCCGTGTTCCGCGCGGCGCGGGGTTGTGGTCCCGGCATACGAAGAACAAGGGCAGTGAGAAGAGCAAGAACAGCAGGCCCGTTGGCACGAACGTCGCCACGCGACCTCCACTCGCCGTGAATGGAATGATTGCGTGGAGCGCATTGTTCACACCGTCGCTGAACTTGGGAACGACCGGCGGAAGACCGCCGGTGAAAAAGGGAAGCACAAGCGCCACGCCGACGATAGAACCCACATAACCGACGGCGACGCCGAATCCCGAGAGCCGCCCCTGCTCCTCGACGGGTACTAGCTCCGGCATCATCGCGTTGTAGAACGGTTGCGCTGCCTGATACGCAAAATTCGCAATCACGAAGACAGCGAGAACGGGCAGCAGGGCGCCAACGCTCACGTGCAACTGCTCCGGATGCGGAAGGGACGCGCCGACAAACGGCAACGTGGCCTGCCCCAGAATGCCGATCACCGCGCAGGCAAGACACGACGCAATCGTGAAGCCCACCACCCACGGCTTGCGCCTGCGTCGCGCGTCGGAGATAGCACCGAGTACCGGAATGGCGGCAACCACGAGCAAGGACGCTGCTGCATTTGCGGTCGCGTACACGAGATCGTTCGAACCAAGATCGCTCACGATCCACACCGAGAAGTACAGCGTGGCGATATTCATCGAGAAGATCGTGTTCGCGAAGTCGTACAGCGCCCAGCTCCATCGCTCAATTGCGGGGGCACGCACGACCGGGCGAATCTCTCCGTCGGAGAGCGTGACTGGCAGTGCGTGCTGCGGGTGCGCCATGGGCTCGCTCCTTGAGTCCGTAGTGTGCTGAAGGACCTTAGCTAACGCCGTCGCAGCCTGGGATACGTCGGGTGACGTAGCGCCAATCGGCGGCGTCTCATTGACGGGTCCATCGCCCGGTCCAAATTACGGTCGATGCCCCACTTCCGCCGCATGCACATATCGCCCGGTCAGAGAATTGTCCTGCGCTGGCGCGCGAGAGTGAGCCCCGCGCTGCGACGTACTTTCACGGTGTGCGTCGCGCTCATCGCAGCGGGTGCGTGCGAGAACAAACCCAAATCGCCAGCGATCGATTCATCTGTACCGCTTCGACCAGCGACCGGCGGAGCGTCCGGCGCGCCGACCGCGACGACCTGGGATCCTCGTCTTGGCCCCGTGCTCCTCATTGCCGGGTCGGCTCCCGACCTCGCCACTGTCGTCGTCGGCGATTCCTCCCGCGCCGGAGCGGATACGATCACAGAACGAGAAGCAATCGCCATTCGATCCACGCCTGCCGTTCTCATCGGTCGCACCGATTCGTCACAGGTCGGGATTCTTCAGGAAGTACATTCGGCGAAGGGCGAGGAGGACTCGGAGTGCACCGGCTGGCCCGCTTGGCGTATCACAACCGCCCATCCGGGTGGCGCGCTCGGCGCTTGGTCGGTCGGATTTGTCGGCGTGCAGGTGCAGCCGATCCGGATGGACTCGATCGAGAGCTTGAGTCGCGTCGATTCGGCGCGGCTCGCCGCTGATGCGACGCGCCTCGCGTCGGCACTGCCGGCTGGCGGGAGCGACCGATTTACCGGATTGCCCTTTACCGTCACCACCCTCTGGCGATTCCACGCCGGGCCGGGCGTGGAAGGCGTCGTCGCCAACCTCGTTAGGCACATCAACCAGGAAGCGCGTCCGCTGGAGGAGCGCACCTTCATCATCGCCGAGCGCGACAGCACTCGCCGCGACGATCGCTTCAATCTCGCTTATCACGATCGATCGCAGGGCGCCGAAGAAACAGTCGAGAGCCGCGACGTGCTCGCGCTCGCCCGTGCCACGCCGGAAGCGCAGCCGATGTTGGTCGTCGGCCGTGACTACGGAGACGGCATGGCCTACGCGCTCGTGCAGCGGGATCCATCGGGTCGCTGGCGCGAGAAGTGGCATAGCCCGCGCGGACACTGTAAGTAGCGGCTCGTCGCGCTATTCGACGCGCGCGAGCATCGCTGGTGGCGTAGCGCGACCACCGACGCCGGCGAGGGCCGCGAGCGTGAGCGCGTACGGCAACGCCAGCACGAGCTGATACGGCACGTCGAAGCCCATCGCCTGAGCGAGATACTGCAGCGACGTCGTGGCCGCGAACAGCAGCGCCGCAAGACCGACCCCGATCGGCTTCCATCGACCCAGCACGACGATTGCGATCGCGATGAAGCCCCGCCCAGCCGACATCCCCTCGACGAACGTGCCCGCCTGTGCCAGCACGAGCACCCCCCCGGCGATTCCACCTAACGCACCGGCGATCATTGTCGCCAGAACTCGGTATCGACGCACGGGCACTCCCGCGGCACGCGCGGCGATCGGGCTTTCACCAATCGCGCGCAAAGCGAGCCCGGCATGCGTATGCGACAACCACCACCAGGCCAGCGGAACGACCACGTAAGCGAAATAGGTTGCTGGTGGTTGCGCGAAAAGCGCTACACCGACAATCGGAATCCGTGAAAGCAAAGGAATTGCGACAGGCGAGCTGGTGGCGATGGAGAGCGCTGGTCCGCCCGCGCCGTACAGCGTTCGATACAAGGTTCCGGTCGCGCCAAGCGCGAGCAGCGTGATGGCCGTACCGGTGATTATCTGATCCGCCCCCATGCCTAACGTCGCTGCGGCGAAGACGAGCATGATGAGGATGCCCGCTGCCGCGGCAACCGCGAATCCAAAGAGGGTGCTGCCGCCGTGGCTGCCCCCGACGAGCGCGCCGAACGCACCACCCAGAATCACACCTTCGAGCCCGATGTTGATGAGACCAGCCCGCTCGACGAGCAGCTCGCCGGTTGCGGCAAGGACGAGCGGCGTGGCAGTCCGAATCGTCGCTTCGGCGAAGGCGCTCGCCAGGCTGCCGTTGGTCACGGGTTCACCGACCCCATGTCTGCTTCATCGGCCGACGGCGCGCTCGAACCCTCTCTCGTGGACGTGCTCATCTCGAGCGGCCACGCTACGATCAACCCGAGGATCACGATTGCCTCGATAATCGAAACGACCACAGAAGGAACGCCGGCGTCCCGCTGCATTGCCGATGCTCCTGCCTCGAGGGCGCCGAACAAGAGACCGCTGGCGACGACGCCCAGCGGATCCAACCGAGCCAGAAGCGCGACAGCGATACCAGTGTAGCCGTAGCCGGGAGAGATGTTCTCGTAGAGCGCGAACGTCACCCCCGTGAGCTCGATCGCGCCGGCTAATCCGGCGAGCGCGCCACTCACGACGAAGGCTCTGGTTGTCGTGCGTCCCACGTCAATCTCGCCGGCGATTCGCGCCGCGTCGGCGTTGGACCCGACCGCGCGCAGTCGGAAACCGGCCGCCGTGTACCTCGTCACCCACCACGCAATGCTCGCCGCGGCGAGAGCGAGGAGGAACCCCGCGTGCAGTCGCGACGACGGAAGAATACGCGGAAGTCGGGCGGCCGCGGCAATCGTTGGCGACTGCGGATAGATGTGCAGAGGCTCCTGCAGCGGTCCGCGCACGAGATACCCGACGAGATAGAGCGCGACGAAGTTGAGTAAAATCGTACTGATGACCTCCAGCACGCGAAATCGCGAGCGGAGGACGGCCGCCAATCCGGCCCAAAGGGCACCGGCTATCGCCCCCACCACGAGCGCCATCCATGGGCTGGCGTGGCTGGCGCCAACGACCGGCAGCAGCGTGACAGTTGTCGCCGCCGCGGCACCGGCGAGCAACTGTCCCTCGCTCCCGATGTTGAAGACTCCGGCCCGAAATGCGATCGCTACCGAGAGGCCAGTCAGGATTACCGGAGTAGCGCGAACGAGCGTCCCAGACGTGAACGCGTAGCTCGACCCGATCGACCCGCGAAAGAGTGCGAGCATCGCCGGCCCGGCGTCGAAGCCCAGAACGCGCAGCAAGAGCGGAACGCCGAGCACCACACTTCCGAGCACGAACCCCGCGCGAATGAGCGTCTCGCCCCCCCGCGGAACGCTGAGTCGGTTCACGTTGCGCTCACGAACTCGTGGGCAGAATCGCCGCTGAGAGACGAACGCATTAGGATTGCGTCGATGAGCCTCTCGATTCCCGCTTCGATCCCGACTGCCCAGGCTCCGACGTCGGTTGGCGTCGACTCGGATCCGCATCGATGGCGTCTGCTCGCGCTGCTCTCGTGCGCGGAACTCCTCGGCATGTCCTTGTGGTTCGCGGCGAGCGCGGTCTCTGCACAACTGGGTGCGCAATGGCAGCTGAGCCCATCTTCGTTAGGCTGGCTCACCGCGATCGTGCAGCTCGGGTTCGTTATTGGCACGGCCATCTCGGCATTGCTCAATCTCGCGGACATCGTTCCGGCACGCCTACTTTTTTCAATCTCGGCGGTGCTGGGCGCTGCGGCGAACGCGGCCCTTCTCGCACTACCAAGCTATCGCTGGGCTCTAGCGAGTCGCCTGCTTACTGGCTTCGCCCTAGCCGGCGTGTATCCGCCAGCGATGAAAATGATTTCCACCTGGTTCCGCGCGCGCAGAGGTCTCGCCGTCGGAACGATCGTCGGCGCGCTCACCGTCGGAAAGGCGGGGCCATATCTCATTCACGCGCTGCCGGGAGCCGGGGTCGTCCGAGTGGTGCTGTCGGCGAGCGCCGGCGCTGTAATCGCGGCGCTGCTGGTGCTTTTCTTCTACCGCGACGGACCGTACCCCTTCCCCCCGCGCCGATTCTCGTGGGGGCTCGTCGCATCTGTGGTGCGAGAACCGCGATTTCGTCTAGCAACCGGTGGTTATCTCGGGCACATGTTCGAGTTGTACAGTGCCTGGACGTGGATCCCCACGTTCGTTGCCATGAGCACCGCGGCTGCGGGAGCGGCGGCTGGGCCACATCGCGACGCAGTCGCGGCGCTCGTTGCGTTCTTCGCCATAGCGATTGGTGGCGTGGGGTGCGTCTGGGGTGGCATCGTGGCGGACCGCCGCGGGCGCGAGTGGCTCGTCATGGTCGCGATGGCGGCGAGCGGCACGTGCGCGCTGCTGATCGGCTTCACGTTTGGACGAAGCCTCTGGCTGCTCGTTCCCGTCGCGCTCCTGTGGGGATTTTTTGTGATCGCCGATTCAGCACAGTTTAGTGTTCTCATAA
>DATEHJ010000645.1:0-4424 GCA_035279645.1 Gemmatimonadaceae bacterium | reverse complement strand
CGCTGACAGCTTATCGCGCACGAGCGTGGCGAGATCGCCGAGTCGGCCCGCGTCCGGCGGCATGTCGACAAACAGGATGTCGAGCGCGCCCCACGCGACGTCGGCGAGGAATTCACGCAACACACCAGCCTCCGCGGCGCCGCGCCAGACGTGCGATTCCCCGGCGTTCGAGCGCCAGGCGAGCGGACGCCCGTCGTCTAGCAGGAGGTCGGTGGAGACGACGCGCACGCCGAGCGTGCCTAACGCGGGATGCACCGAGTCGTCGGTCACGCGCAAGGGACCGCTCGCGGCGAGCAGCCGCGCCACGGTCGGGCTTTGGAGGTCGGCGTCGAGAACGCCGGTCGCCGCCTCGCGCTGGGCAACGGCGCGCGCCAGCGCCGCGGTCACGTAACTCTTGCCGACGCCGCCTTTGCCGCTCACGACGGCGACGACGCGCTGCACCTCGCGCAGCCGGTCGATCACCCGCGCGCGCTGCCGTCCGACCTGCTCACCTAACGCGGAGCGGTCCGGTCCCTCGACGTCGAAATACGTGCGATGGCTCACAGGTCCCACGCCGCGCGCGCCAGCATCCAAAGCGTGATCAGGATGACACCGATACCCACAATGTAAAACGCGCGCGGGATCGGGCGGTCCGCACCCGCAAAGAAGGAGTAGCGAATGAGGGGGAAGAGCAGCACCGCGTCGAGCGCCCAGATGATTCGCACGAAAGTTACGTTCTGCCAGCGCAGAATCCCGAAGAACACCAGCACCGCAACGGCTGCTCCAGCGAGAAGCCACGGCAAAGGCGAGCCGAGCGGAGAGAAGGGCAGCAACCCGGCGCGCCACATCTCGTACGCCGACGCCTCGCGAAGGATGGCGGCGTGCAGGTACACGAAGGCGGCTTGCCGGAATTTGAGCTCGCGCGACGTCGCGCGGTACTGCGCTGCGGGCTCGGACACGCTTACGCTTCCTGTGGTTCGTCGGCGGGATATTACCGGCGGGAATGCGTTTAACTAGGGGGAGATCGCTATCCCCTAATCCCTTTCCCCTAACCCCTGTTGGCCAACCATGGTTCTCGGACACTACGGCATCGCCTTCGCCGCCAAGCGAGTCGCACCGCGCACATCACTCGGCACACTCGTCCTCGCCGCACAATGGCTCGACGAGCTCTGGCCGATTTTCCTCGTCCTCGGCGTCGAGCGCGTCGAGGTGAACCCGGGAGCGCTGCCGGCGAACGCGCTCGACTTCGTCTATTACCCATTCTCGCACAGCCTCGGCATGGCGATCGTCTGGGGGCTCGTCGTCGGTGGCGCGTACTATATGATGCGCAAAGACCGGCGGAGCGGGGTGATCGTCGGGCTGCTCGTGCTGAGTCACTGGATCCTGGACTTTCCGATGCACGCGGCCGATCTCCCGCTCTGGCCCGGGTCGTCGACGCGTGTCGGACTCGGCGCCTGGCGATCGATTCCGCTCACGATTCTGCTCGAGTTGATCGTGTTCATCCCCGGACTCGTGATCTACCTGCGCACGACGCGCGCCCGGGACCGTATCGGGACGTGGGCGTTGTGGGGGATGGTCGTCTTCCTCGCGCTGGTCTTCGCTAGCGGATTCTCATCGCCACCGCCGTCGGCAAAGGCCATCGGCTACGCCGCGTTAGGCATCTGGCTCTTCGTGCCCTGGGGCTACTGGATCGACCGCCACCGCGAGGTTGTACCTGCCTTGTCATCCCGAGCGTAGCGAGGGATCTGCTTTTTGGACGACGAACGCGAGGATCGTTGCCGAAATTCCCGGCAATCGCGCGAGCGACGTGGAGTGGCCTGCACTTGCGCAGAATTTCGTGAAGGGCCGAATAGCAGATCCCTCGTCGCCTCGCTCCTCGGGATGACGGGATCATCGTCGACTCGCCGGCGGCACGATACCATTCATGCGTAAGTACTCAACGATCTGCCCGTAGTGGTCGTACGCGTGGATGAGCGACTCCGTGATGAGCGCGATACGCGTCGCCGTGCCCCCTTGGAACGGTGAAATGGGAGAGGATGCGACGGTCGCCCGCCGATCGCCGATCGCGTCGATTGCCCGGTCGAGCGCGTCGAAGGAGCCTTCGAGATACGCGATGTGCTGCGCCTTCGTGACGACGCTATCGGGGCCCGCCTCGTCGCCCGCGTCGGGTGGCGGCGCCTTGCCGAGCGCCGCGGCGGCGAGAATGTAGTTCGTCGCGGCGAGATGCCGCAGCTGCTTGCTGAACGTGCGAACATTTTTGAACTCGCCAGCAGTCGGCGCGAAGCCGTACTTGTCCGCCGGCATCGCTTCGGCCGCTTCGACCAGCGCGCGCCGCTCGGTCTGATTGAACCAGCGAAAGTTCGCGCGCTCGCTCGCCATCGCCGAGTCGAGCTTCGCGTAGGCCGGCAAGGTTAGCTGTGCGTCGGCGCATGGCGCGTCGCCGAGCAATGCCAGCGCGATCGTGCAAATGCAGCATCGGATAAGCATGGAGTGCTCCGTCGTGTAAGTGATGACGGCAGCACGGTAGCTGTTGAACCGCGGTTGATGTCAACGATTCGTTTCGATCTTCCCGTTCGTGAGCCCTTCGACGCGGCTCTCGACGCATTGGGCCAGCGTGTCGCACCGGCACTCCGACAGCCGCTCGAGCATCGCTCGCATTCGCTCGGCGCGCTCGATCCGTTGCGTCATCTCCTGTATCTTCGCGCGGGTGAGGGCGCGCCATCGCGCTGACGCCGTCGTCTCCGGATCGAAGCCGCTGAGCAGGAGCTTGATCTCCTCGATCGTGAAGCCCGCATCTTGTGCGAGTTGGATCAAGGCGAGAGACTCGAACACGCGCGCGTCGTACACGCGCCGGCGACTTGCGCGGCGCGGCGGCGCGATGAGTCCGACGCGCTCGTAGAAGCGGATTGCCGACGGTCGCGCGCCCGCACGGCGCGAAACCTCACCAATGGAGAACTGGAGTTGATCGCTCATCCCGCCATCATACCACTTGAACCATGGTAGAGGTCAAGCATTCTCGGCGTGGCGGCCTCGTGGCGCCCATCCCGCTCCTGCTTCTCTTCGGCGCCTTTCTCGCCGCGATCGTGTACCTCATCGCGGCGTCGCTGGTGCGTCGGACGGCGCCCGTCTACCCGCCATCGCCTGTGTCACGCGTACGGAACGCGAATTGGGAGCGCGTCGGCGACACGCTCACTGTCGACGCGAGCGACGGCGACCGGTGGCAGTACGTCTCGCTGGGGCAGGGACGCGTTCTCTCGCTCCCCGACACGGCGGGCTGGGACATCGCGATCCAGCGCTACCGCGTCATCACCCCGCCGTTGGGCGGCATCGCCGACCTCGGCCCCACCGCATTCGGAAATGCTCGCCTAACGAGCTCGACGCGCTTCGTCGCGACCAGCGGCGAGGAGCACCCCGAGAACCTGGCCATCGAGCACTGGTATCGCTACAACTTTCTCACCCATCTGCTCGAGCCCAACGGGCATGTCTTCGCGATTCGAGCGCCGGCCGGCGCCCTCTGGAAGCTCGCCGTCGTGAGTTACTACTGTCCGAAACTGGAGGCGGGCTGTCTCACCGTGCGCTACGTGCCGCTCGCACCCGCTTCTTAATGTGTGTCGGCGCGAAACGTGCCCTCGTTGACGTCGCTCGGGGCACCCCTTCACCTTCGCGAGGACGCACAAATGAGGACTCTTCCCCGTACGTTGACCCAGGTCACATTCGCGGCCGTCGCGGGCGCGGCGCTGCTGCTGCTGACGAGCACGCCATCGCATGCGCAGGTGCCACGTCGAGTCGGTGGCGTCGAGCAAGCCCGCTCGGCGTGCGATGCCGCCGCGACACGCGCCGGTTACCGCGTCATGCGCCGCGATCGCGAGAACATCAACGGCACCGCCTATCAACTTCCGATGCACGTCTCGCACGGCGCAAACGAAGCCGATGTCACCTGCACCTACGACACGCAACGCGGCATCGCGACCCTTCCGCCGTGGGTCCAGCCGGGCAATACGCCGCAGCGGTACGCGCGGACGTCACCCGAGCGTGCGCAGCGCCTGTGTGAGAATTATCTCAACGAGCGGCGCAACACGCACGTGGTGCAAGTCGGAACCCCAGCGCAACACGGGCAGCGCCAGTGGGACGTGCCGGTCACGGTGCGTCGAGGCAACCGCGGTGACCAGACTGTGACCTGCCGGTACAACACCGCGAGTGGCAGGGTTGCGATCCTGTAGCGGCGTCACTTGAATAGTGGGGAGTACGACAGTGGGTAGTGGTAGTAGACCACTACCCACTGAATCACTTCCCACTTCAACAACTGACAGCGATCCGTTAACGACTGCGTGCTTTGGCACCAGCGTCCTCCGCTCTCAAGCCAATGACGCTCATGCACCACGAGGCGCGCCCTCGATCCTCGAATGACCACGTCATCGAGTGGCTCCTCGACTCCGATCCGTCGA
>DATEHJ010000644.1:0-5152 GCA_035279645.1 Gemmatimonadaceae bacterium | reverse complement strand
TTTGCGGCAGTGGTGGTGGTGACTGGTCTCGTGGCGGTGGCCGCGAGCGTCGGCCCGGCGCGCCGAGCGGGGCGTACGGATCCGGCGAGGGTGTTAGGCAGTTCGTAACGTGTTCTTCATACTGTCGTGAGGGCGGACGGTCGAGATCTCGACGGGTAGTACTTTGTAGCGGTGAGACTGAGACTCGTGATGGGAGACTTGAGATCCTGCCTTTTGCATGCACTGGGATGGGCATCTCACCCAGGCTCGGCGAGTCCAGAATCGAGACGCGGAGGCTCGCGATGCCAGACGGCTCGAGCCTCCGTGTCTCGCGTCTGGACTCGCCAAGCTTGGGTGAGATGTGCGCCAGCCAAAGCGAGAAGGACCGATCTCAGATCTCAGTTCTGAGATCTCAGTCTCGGTTTCGCTCCATTCACTAGTTATGAACGACCCGTCCAACGGATATGAGTCTATCGCGGCCGAGTATATCGCTGGCCGCGGGTCGCGCCCCGGCGTCGGCATCGGTGTGCGCGAAGTCCGGGAGTGGGCCAGAACGGTGCGGGCCGGAGGCGCGGTGTTGGACCTCGGCTGCGGGCCCGGCTATCCAATTACACACCTTCTCGTCGAGGCCGGCCTCGCGGTCCACGCGGTGGATGCGTCGCCAAGCATGGTCGCGAAGTTTACGGCCAGGTTCCCTGCCGTACCGGTCGAGTGCAATAGCGCTGAGAGATCCAATTTCTTCGGCCGCAAATTCGACGGCGTGATCGCGTGGGGCTTGCTGTTCTTGCTCAGACCTGCCGCGCAGGCGCAGGTCATTGGTAAAGTCGCGAGCGCGTTGGTGCCGGGTGGTCAGTTCGTGTTCACTGCGCCACCACAAATCTGCGATTGGTCAGACGCCATGACCGACCAGCGATCGGAGTCGCTTGGCGCGGAAGCGTATCGTCGACTCCTGAAGGCCGGCGGCCTGCTGCTGAGCGGTGAAACAGAGGACGAAGGAGAGAACCACTATTACGTGGCCTTCAGGCCGTGATTGAGCCGAACCAACGCTGAAGCGGACAGGGGCGGATGGTGGGCCGTGGCCGCCCAGTATGGTTTGAATCCGTGCTTTTAGAGGCGCTATACGTCCCAGCGGTTTCGTGTTCCCTCACTACCTCTGAAGAGTCCCGTGGCCTTGACCTCTGAACTCGTCGACAGCGCGCGCGTGCCGCGCATCGGGCCCTACTCGCAAGCGATTCGTGTCGGCAATGTGGTCTACACGGCTGGGCAACCCGGGATCGATCCGCGCAGCGGCGACGTGGCCGGCGATACCTTCGAGGCGCAAGCGCGCCAAGCGTTCGCCAATCTCGCCGCGGTTCTCGAGGACGCGGTGAGCCGTCTCGCGCGAGTCATCAAAGTTACGTGCTTCGTCGCCGACGCCGCGGCCGAGTTCTTTCCCGATGCGCCCCCGGTGCGATCGACACCAATCGTCCAACTTCCCCGCGGCCTCTTGTTCTCCATCGACGCGATCGCGATCATCGACGACGCGATCGCACAGTAGGCACGGGCTCCTACACTATGACCGAGTTTTCCCCTGTCTGGCTCTCGACTGAAGAGCAGCTCCGCCGACTAGCGGATGCATACACTCACGCATCGCTGCTGCGGAAATTCTCGGGCCGCTACCCCCTGCCTTCGGGTACCGCTCATCTCCGCGGCCTGCTCATGCCATGGATGCAGATCCCGATCGTGTACGTCGCACACGGACGTATCATGTTCGCCAACACGCTGCGCTTCCGAGCCACGCCGCCCCGCGTGTTCGGCTGGCAGGTCCGGGACGTCGATCACACCCTTACGTTCGAGCTCACACCGAGCGAAATCCAGACGGTCGAGCCGTTCACATTCCCGTCACCCGTCGCGCGGCTCTTCGATCTGCCGTTCACCCGCGTACGCACGACGAAGCCCGGCCTCGCGCATGACTTCCTCATCTGCGTCGGGGGCCGTGTCCTGATACCGCGCATTCGCGCACGCAGTCTCGAGCTTCGTGCGGCTCTGGAGTCGTTCAGCCACGCGGCGCACACCGCGCAAGTCACCTAACGAAGCTGCACTTGGCAAGCGATGTAGGGGCTGCGCGCAATCGCGACTTGTCGGGCGAGTACAGGACGGCAACGGTGACGCATCGCGCTGGCTCGAGCTTTTCAACGCTGCTTACTCCCGAAAGCCCGGCTTGGCTCTGGACGCCAACGACCGCGGCACGCAACCGGTCCGATCCTTGGGTCATCGAGATCGTTGCCGGCCGGAATCTCCGCGATGCCTTCGGTCTGACCAATGGCTCGATCGTCGAAGTCCAACTCACCGATGGACCGCACGCCGGCGCCTAACGCGAATCGCCGAGACGGACGGACGATCTAAGTTGCGACGGATTCCTCGATCCCCAACCACTGTCACCGTGTCTCGCATACTCGTCGTCACTGGCGGCTCCGGGGTAGGCAAGACGACCATCGTTGACGCACTCGATACTCGCGCGATCCCCGGTGTTCAGTGTTTCCACTTCGACTCCATCGGCGTCCCTCCGCCCGAAGTCCTCGAGCGCGAGTACGGAGGCGGGGAGAATTGGCAGGCTGCGGCAACCGCTGACTGGCTGGCGCGCCTCGGCGGGCTTCCCTCGACCGTTCATGTTGCAGTCCTCGACGCACAAACTCGGCCGAGCTTTGTCTTTGACGCATCGTCGCGCGCCGCGCCCCGGTCCGTGCACGTCGTTCTGATCGATTGCACAGCAGAGGTTCGCGCGGCGCGTCTCCGCGGTCCGCGACAGCAACCCGATCTCGCTTCGCCTCGCATGGACAGTTGGGCGGCGTATCTTCGTGGGCAGGCGGATGCCCTTCGTCTGCCGATCATCGATACGAGTACCCTCACCGTCGCGGACGCCACGAGCGGACTCGAAACTCTCGTGCGACACCTAGTTCGTTCCGACACGTTCGCAACGTAATCCATGAGAAGTTGCTGATGCTCCGACTGCTGCTTCGGATTCCCGTCCCGTGGGTGTTCGTGGTGGGCTATCTCGCCGGCGTCGTCGTCGAGCGCGCGCTGCGTCCGCATGTCGCGTTCACGGCGCTTCCCGGAGTGGCGCTCGCCGTCGGCGTGGTGTTCCTCGTTGGTGCCGTCATCGCCGGTTGGGGGCTTGCGACCTTTCGCCGAGCGCGGACGACAACCGTGCCTGGTGAGACGTCGGCGCGGCTGGTGACGTGGGGGCCGTACCGCGCGACGCGGAATCCGATGTACGTGGGGTTGATCCTCGCGTATCTGGGCGAGGCAGGTTTGCTGCGCCAGGTCTGGCCGCTGGCGTTTCTGTTGGTCGTCGTGGCGTACGTGAACTGGGTGGTGATTCCGTTAGAGGAGACTAAACTCGCGGAGGCGTTCGGCGGCGAGTACACGCGCTACCGCGCGCGGGTGCGGCGCTGGCTCTAGGGTGCCATCGCACATCCAGACTGAGACTCGAGCGCTGAGGGGAGAGATCCGTCCCTGTCGGGGTGGCGCGCGAGCGTCTCACCCGCGACAGCGAGTCCAGAATCGAGACACGGAGGCTCGAGGCACCTGACGTGAGATGGAGGCATCGTCTCACGTCTGGCATCGCGAGGCTCCGTGTCTCGATTCTGGACTCGCCGACAGCGGGTGAGATGCCAGCACGCCACCCGGAACGCGCCCGATCTCAATACTCACATCTCGAGTCTCAGTCTTGCGCGCATGACCCTCGCGCCAACGGCCCTCTGCCAGCATTCTTGAGCGCATGACCAGTCCCCTCCCCTTCTACACCCTCGCCCTCCTCGCGCTCGCTTCCGCTTGCTCTCCGCAGGACCCAAAGCCGACGCTCGCAGGCGACTGGGACGCCTACGTCGCCCTGGGCTCCGTTCCGCGCGGCGGCTTCGAGGGATGGCGCCGCATCGGCTTCGCGCACTTCGCGTCCAGCGACTCCGGTTTCGCTGGCGCGATCCGCCGCCGCACCGGTGAGCCGATGCTCGCGGTCACTCGCGCCGGCACGCCTAACGACTCACTCCTCCTCGCCGACGACTCTGGCCACGCGCTCGCCGCCGCGTGGCACCACGATACACTCGCCGGGGTGATGCTCGCCGACGGCAAGCCCGCGGGCCGACGCATTCGTCTCGTGCGCCGCGCCACGCCGTTCGTGCCGGATCAGAATTACCAACTCTGGCCGGGCGCCGTGTCGGACTCGCAGTACGCCGTCACCGAAGACACCGCCGTCTTCATGAAAACGCGCGACGGCGCGCGGCTGGTGAGCTATGTCGCACGGCCCGTCGGCAACGGACCGTTCGGCGTCGTTATGCAGCGCACACCGTACACGCGGATTCTTCATCCCGCAGGGCGATACTGGGCGTCCCGGGGGTACATCTTCGTTGCGCAGCACGTGCGCGGCCGCGACATCTCGGACGGGCACGACTTTGGCGACTACGATACCGACGTGCGAGACGGCTACGACGCCGTAGAGTGGGCAGCGAAGCTCCCCGGCGCGAATGGCAAGGTCGGACTCATTGGTCACTCGGACGAAGGCCGCCTCGCCTGGTACGCCGCCGTCAGCGCACCACCGCATCTCGCCGCCATCGCCCCCTCGGCAGCCAGCGGCGACCCGTGGCGCATCTCGCCTTACGAAGACATGGTGCTCTCGCCCATCAATGTCGATTGGGCCTGCCTCATGCGCGCGCGCACGCTGCAGAACACGGCGGAGCTGGACATCGGCACAGAGATCACGCACCTGCCGCTCATCGATCTGCCCCAGCGACTTGGTTGCGGCCGGGTGCCGTTGTGGGACCGCTGGCTCGCGCATCCCGTCCTCGACCAGTACTGGCGCGCGCACGCCGTCACGACCAACATCGCCAAGGTGCGCGCGCCCGTGTTGCAGATCTCCGGCTGGTACGACGATTCGCGCGGTCCGATCGACTATACCAGCGCGCTCGCGAAAGTCCCCGGCCACCCGTTCATTCGCGTGGTGATGGGACCGGGTGCGCACAAAGGTGTGAACTACGTCGCCGGCGATTTTGGACCGCAGTCACTCGTCGAGACGCGCCGACTTCAGCTGCGCTGGTTCGACCACTATCTCCTCGGCAAGAACAACGGTGTCGACACCGAGCCACCATTCGATCTGTTCGTTCTCGGAATTAACAAGTGGCGGAGAGAAACCGCGTGG
>DATEHJ010000643.1:0-4796 GCA_035279645.1 Gemmatimonadaceae bacterium | reverse complement strand
CACCAGACGGTGGCCGACCACATCATGTGGATCGCCAATGACATCGGCGATGACGCCAAGGTGCTCGTCTGGGGCCGCGACGTCGAGTCGGGGCGCCTCACCGGCGACGGCGGCGTCGTGCAGTCGGCGGTGCCGCTCGCGAGCAGCCTTGGCGATCGCTATCGGAATGTGGCATTCACCGCGGGCGAGGGTGTCGTGCGAGCACAGCCGATCAGTGTCGGCCAGCGTGAGCCTGGGGGCGAGACCGACATGCGCCTGCGTCCGGTTCGTCCCGAGTCGTATGAGGATGTACTCAACCATGCATCGTCGCCGAGCTTTTTCGTCGACATGCGGAGTGTGACGTCTCCGTCGGGGAGCCATTGGCTCGCCGGGCCGCACCAGGCGCGGCTGGTGAGTGGCGTGTACTCCTCGAGCGCCCTTGGCGTCTTCGAGACCTCGCTGCAATTTCCATCGTACTACGACGGGCTGCTGTTCGTGAGGCAGGCAACCCCAGCAACGCCCCTTAGACGTTAGGCGCAATCATGATCATCGGCGTGCACGCGCTCATCTACTCTCCCAAGGCGGAGCAGGTCCGCGCCCTGTTGCGTGACGTGTTCGGTTGGCCGTCGGTGGACGCGGGCGGCGGCTGGCCCATCTTCGCGATGCCGCCCGCGGAGGTTGCGGTGCATCCGACAGAGGGTGGATTGCGTCAGGAGCTCTACATCATGTGCGACGATCTCGACGCCACCGTTGCCAAACTGGCGAGCCATGACGTCGAGCTCGCGCAACCGATTTCCGAGGAGCGCTGGGGCCGGGTCACGGCGATTCGTCTTCCGGGGGGCGGCGAGCTGGGTTTGTATCAACCACTCCATCCGACGGCGCTCGCGCTGGCGCATGACCGTTAAATCGAGGGACGACCATGTGCAGGAACATCAAAACGCTGGCGAACTTCGCGCCACCCGCGACGGACGACGAGATCCGCGCGTCGGCGCTGCAATTCGTGCGGAAGCTGAGCGGTACGACGAAGCCTTCGCACGCAAATGAGGAAGCGTTCAATCGCGCCGTGCACGATGTGACCGAAGCGGCGGAGCAGCTGATTCGGTCGTTGCAGACGACCGCGGCGCCGCGCAATCGCGAAGAAGAGGCGCGGAAAGCGCGCGAGCGTGGACAGAAGCGGTTTGCACGTAACGCGTAACGCCCAACGCGACATGAAGCTCCGAGCCTGGTGGTTCCACCGACAGGGACTCGACGGTTCGCTGCGGAACGCGACGCCGGCGCAGGTGCTCGAGCGCGTCGGATGGGCACGATCGGTAGGCGGCGTGGGACCTTATCTCACGCTCTTCGCGCGCGCTCGCACGACTCGGGACGCAGCCGACGCGGCGGTGGCCAAGCTCCAGCTTCATGAGCTGCCCTCTGCCCGCGGCTGCACATACGTACTGCCGGCAAGCGATTTTGCCCTCGGTCTGAAAGTCGGCGAAGAGGCAGCGGCCGCACCGATGAAGGTCGCGGCAAAACTCGGCGTCACCGAGAAAGAGATCGCGAAGCTCGAGCGCGCCGTGCTCGATGCGCTCGACGGTGGCGAGGCGCTCGATCCGGACGCCATCCGCGACGCCACGGGCAAGGCATCGCGCAGCCTCGGCGAGGTAGGAAAGAAGAAGGGAGTCACGACGACGCTTCCGCTCGCGCTCGGACGCCTCCAGGCGCGCGGCGAGATGCGTCGCGTTCCGGTCAATGGTCGGCTCGATCAGCAGCGCTACAAGTACGTACGTTGGAATCTCAGCCCGTTCTCAGGCGCGGCATACACCGAGCTCGCGCGCCGGTTTTTTGGCTGGGTGGGTCCGGCTACGTTAGGCGAGTTCCAGTGGTTCTCGGCGCTAGGCGTCAAGGCCGCAAAGGAGGCCGTAGCACCGCTCGACCTGGTTGCCGCCGAAGGCGTCGCCGAGCGCTTGCTCCTGCCGGCGGACGCCAAAGCGTGGTCGGCGTTCGAGGCGCCCGAGCAGCCATGCTATTCGCTCGTGAGCAGCCTCGACTCCATCGCCGCCGCGCGCCGCGAGATCGGCTCGCTCCTCGATCCCAAGGACGCAAAGCGTTCGGTCTTTACCGAGGCGTCGGATAGAGCGGGAAGCGCTCGCTGATCTCCCCTCGCACGCGATCCTCGACCGCGGCCGCGTGGTCGGCCTTTGGGAGTTCGACATCGAGACCTCGACGATCGCCTGGGGAACCTTCGGCGTGAAGAAAACCAAAGCGCTGGAGGCGGCGGTCGAGGAAACGCAGGCCTTCGTGCGAGATCAACTTGGTGATGCGCGGTCGTTCAGCCTCGATAGTCCGAAGAGTCGAGTTGGCCGTGTCGAGACCGTAAGGAAACTGAAGTAGGTGAGGCACCATTAGCTTTGCTCAGATGAAGTCTCCCCTTCCCCGCCTTCGCAAGTTGTGCCTCAAACTCCCCGAGGCCCACGAAGTGGAAGCATGGGGAGAGCCGACCTTTCGCGTCCGCAACAAACTCTTCGCCATGTACGCCTCGTCAGGCAATCACCACGGCGCCGGGCGGCCGGCGATCTGGATGAAAGCACCGCCCGGCAACCAGGACATCATGGTGCGCGCGAATCCGGATCGCTTTTTCGTACCGCCGTACGTCGGACCGAGTGGGTGGATCGGCGTGCATCTCGACGGCGAGGTGGATTGGAGTGAGCTCGACATGCTGCTTCGCGACTCCTATCGGCTCACTGCGCCAAAACGCCTCGCGGCCAGGATCGAAGACCAATGACGCCCGCCGATCACAGCGAAGGACGTTGGGCAGCGGCGTTCACGCCGCGCGGACCTAACGAGAAGCGTTACTGGCTCGTGAAGTCGGAGCCGGACGTTTTCTCATTCGACGACCTCCTTGCCGCGCCCAAGCAAACCACAACATGGGACGGCGTCCGGAACTTCGCCGCTCGTAATTTTCTGCGTGACGGCATGAAGCGCGGCGACCGGGTTTTCTTCTACCATTCGAGCTCCAATCCGCAGGCGATCGTCGGCATCTGCGAGGTCGCGCGCGAGGGCTACGCCGATCCGTCCGCGACCGATCGCAAGCATCCGGCGTTCGACGCGAAGTCGGATTCCTCCGACCCGACCTGGTTCGCCGTCGATATCAAGGCCGTCGCGCCCTTGAAACGCCCGGTGACTCTGGCCGAGATCAAGGCGAACAAGACGCTCGCCGACATGGCGCTCGTGCGCATCGGACGGTTGTCGGTCACGCCGGTGACGCCGCGCGAGTGGGAGACGATCGTCGCGATGGCCGAACACTAATGGCGATTCGCGTCGTCCGGTTGGGCACGCCGCGGCTACCTAACGAGGGGCTGCGCCTCGGCACGGTGCGGCGTCCACCGCGTGGCGTCAAGAAAGAAGACTTCGCCTCCGGCGACTGGTACGACCTTTGGCTCCCCGACCTCTCGCCCACCGCCGCGACCATCTCGTGGGCACAGTCGGAACCGTGGACTTCGGCACGCTGGGAGAAATTCGCGCGTGCTTATCGTCGCGAGATGCGCGCGCCGGAGCAGCAGCGGCTCATCGCGCTCCTCGCGGCACTGTCGCATGACACCAATTTCTCCGTTGGCTGCTACTGCGAGGATGCCTCGCGCTGCCACCGCTCCGTACTCGCCTTGCTGCTCGCCGAGGCTGGCGCGGAGATGCAGGTCTAGCGCACCGTTACCTGGATCGAGGACGTCGCGCTCGAGTGCGTCGACTTCGCAACCACGGTCACGACTCCGGAACGCAGACCCGTGACTCGGCCCGTGCTCGCGTCGAGCGAAACGATCGCGTTGTCGGCGGGCTGACTCAGACTCCAACTCGGCGAGCCGTGTCCCTGGCGTCCGCCATCGCACCAGCTGTCGCTTCCGTTAGGCGTGAACGACTCGCCGACCGCGACCACGACGACGCCTGGCGCGACCACAACCGAGGCCCTGCTTCCTCCGCACGTGGGATCGCCAACAATGACACAACCGGAAACGGCAACGAACAGCAGCGCTGCAGCAAGAACGCGTTGCATGATGGTCTCTCCGATGGGAATAGTGCGACCACGCCCAACGCGAGAGCAATGCCGCGCTGTCGGCGACTTCCGCGTTCTTGCAACTGCGCGCGGGCGCACAGCTTCGGATTTTCACGGGCGTAAGCCCGACGAAGAGTGTGTCACTTCAGTTGGCCTTGGCCGTGTCAAAGCGGATTTCGCAATCCCGAATGGCCGCATTCCCGACATCTCTGCGTTTAGTCAAACGAAGGCGCAGTAGATGGGATTGATCTGGGTAGTTGGTGGTTAGTGCCTGAAGTCAATTGGGGTGGGACGGGAGATACGGTCCGGGATGCGAAGCTCGCTCCCGGGCCGTATCATTGTTCGCACTTCCTCCCGTCCCGACACTGATGTCGACGCCACAGATCGAGCCGACTCGTCAGGCGCCCCCGCCCCCGCCCTACACGGGCGCTGTTCCGCGGCACACGACTCCTCTCCGTCCACCGACCGAGTCGCGTGGCCCTGCGGCGATCACCTGGAGCATCCACCGACGAATCGGTTTTCGATTCGTCTTTGCTTATCTGGCGCTCTACAACCTTCCCTTCCCGATCGGCACCATCCCGTACACGAGCAAGATCCAGGGCTGGTACGCCGCGATCTGGAACGCACTGGTGCCCTGGTTTGGCGCGCACGTGCTCCATCTCGCCAAGCCGATCACGATTTTCCTCAGCGGCAGCGGCGACAAGACGTACGACTACGTCCAGCTGCTGCTCTTCCTCATCATCGCTTCGGCGATCACCGTCGCCTGGTCGCTTCTCGATCGACGGCGCAC
>DATEHJ010000642.1:0-4247 GCA_035279645.1 Gemmatimonadaceae bacterium | reverse complement strand
TGTCTCATCAGACAGCTCCTCGAGATGCCGCAGCAGCTTCCCGCCAATCCCCTTCCCTTGGCTTTTGGGCAGGACGTAGGCGTGTCGCACGAGGGTCACGTCCTTGACGCGTTGAAAGCCCATCACGCCGGACAATTCTCCGTCGTCGTCCTCGTAGACCCAGAAGCTCACTCCCGCGGCGACATCGCGTGCGAGTTGTTCGTCGCTCATGTACGGCTCGTGCCAGCAGTCGGCGGGGATCGTGCCCCGATATCGCTCCGCGGCCGAGTTGATGACGGCGAGAATCGTAGTCTGCTCTTCGGTGCGGCAGCGACGAATCGTCATCGACCTCGTCTCAATCGATTATCCAGTGGAACTTGCCCTGGGTCAGGCGATACGCCGACGGCGGCACCAGGCGTCCGCCTACCGACACAGGGACTCCGTCGAATACGCCTTCGAATTGGAGCGCGTCGCCAGTGCGTGTCCATCGCAGCTCGCCTTTCCGATTGCGCGAGCACGCGAGCGTGATCGAGGTGGCGTTCGACGCCGTCGTCTGACATCGCATGAACGCGTCCGACGCGAGGCGAATCGAGAGCGTGTTCCCCTGCACGATGACGCGCCGCCAGTGCAGCGAGTCGGCGGCTTGGGCGGCAAATGACGTCACGGTCCACGTGCCGTCGATCGGCGACGTCGGCCGCGGCTGGCCGAGGATGCCTCGCATCGCGAAGACGGACGAGAGAACCACGCTGCCGACGAGGACGAACTTGATCGGCCAGCGAATCGAAGGCGGGATGCGGTCCTGCGAGAGCGACTCGAGTTGTGCCGGGGCCGCCGTGCGATTGCTCACGAAGAGCGCGAGGAGACGGCGCGAGTCGTAGAGCACCAGCACCACGGCTGAGATCACCGTCATCGTCGCGTACAGCTTTACGGGAACGCCATACGCATAGTTCATGAGCGCGACGTTCACCATCACGACGATGCAGATCACGGCGCCTAACGTCGCCGTGCGACGGAAGCAGAGAAGGACGACGACGGCGAGCTCCATGACTCCGGCGAAGAAGGCGTACGGACGGGAGTATTGCATGAACGTCCAGAGAAGGCTCATCGGCGTCAGATCGCCGACGCGCACCTCAAGCGTCCTTGGATCGATCGGCGGGAACTGCATCGGCAGGATCTTCGCGATGGCGTAGCTCGCGATCCCGAGCGCGATCGAGTAGCGGAGCAGTACGCGAAGCCAGTCGCCGGCCCAGCGTGCGCGCGGGCGTTTGCGATCGGCAAGCGACCAGCAGATCGCGCCGATGACACCGATCGTCACGGCGAGCAACAAGCGTCCAAATTCTTCGGCGACGTCGCCGTTGTCGCCCTGGTTGCCGGAGGGCATTGGCCCGGTGGCGCCGAGGATGTGTCGCGCAACCCACATCCCGGGGGGTGTGAAGACGTGGCCCCAGGAGACGGCGAGCCCTGTGTCCATCCCGCCGCCGCCGAGCGATGGATAGTTGTTGAGAAAGAGCGGCAGGTGGTACAGCGCGAGCGTGATCAGCGCGAAGCGCTCGACGAGGCGACGCGTTAGGCTGTGCGGCCGCGGCCCTGGGGCCGCATCGGTGTGGTCGCCGTGAGCAACGAGGGGCGTCAGTTCGGCCGAGCGTTGTGCGAGGGTCATGGACATCGTTGTGGTCTCGAGAGGAGGTCACACGCTCTCTATAGAACGCTTTTCGCGGGATGTCCAGGCCGCGAACCCCCCGACGTTGAATTCCCGGTGGATGTGATCGCGGGCGGGGGACTCTCCGGGGCACTATGACAATCCTGCCATTGGCTTCGTGTGGCGTTAGGCATTCGCGGCCGCATGGCAGGATTGCCCATAGCTGCCCCTCCTGATCCCCCGCCCGCGATCACCCAACCCTCCGCGGTTGCCGAGCGCGTCGACATCGCGACCGTTGAGGCAGGAATCACGAATTACTCGAATTCTGCGAATCACTTCTCGCTGTTGAGGGCACCGAACACCTGCACTGAGGTTCGGCCGAGCACGGAGCGATTCGGATGATTCGAGTGATGCGTGATGAATGTTCGCTGAGCGAGATGCTTAGTCCATGATGGTCCCCAAGTGCGACTTTACTTGCCTGAGCGATTTCGCGAGCGTCTCCTTATACGGCGCAAAGCCTTCGCGATGTCGCCAGTCAAGATCTCACCCCGGTACGGCGAGTCCAGACGCGAGACGCGAGCTGGGAGCTGACGGAGATCAGAGAACTACCTGAGCCTTGAGCTTTGGCGGCTCGAAGACACTGATCTTGCGCGGCGAGCGCTTCGGCTGAAGGTATTATGGTGCACTCGACCACTCGGCGGAGAAACGATATGCGCTCCACGCTGCTCGCGCTGGCCCTCTGTTGCTTCACGCGCCCGGTCGCCGCTCAGCTCACGACCACGTACGCGGGCACACAGGTCATTGGCGGCAAGCAGGTCGCAGCCACGGCGAAATTCGCCGTCGAAGCTGGACGTGTCGCGATGATCATGACCGGCGAGCGCGGCGGACGAATGGTCTTCGACGAGAAGGCACAGGTCCTCCACATGATCAACGACGAGGACAAGAGCTACCTCGACGTCAACCAGTCGGCTGGCGGCGCGGGAAGCCCGATGGACATGATGCAGAAGCAGCTCGAGAAGCTCCCGGCGGAGCAGCGTGCCATGGCGCAGCAGATGATGAAATCCGCGATGCCGCCGGGAGCCGCGCCGCAACTCACGTACACCTGGACCAAGGACACGAAGACCGTCCTCGGCTACGAGTGCACGCGCGTGGAAGGAATGCGTGGAGATATCAAGGTCACCGAGTACTGCGGCAGCACGTCTCCCGATTTCAAGATGAGCGACGCCGAGCGCAGCACGATGCTCGACATGCAGCGCTACCTGCGCAACTTCGCGATCATGGTCCGATCGCCCGACGACGCTACCCGTGCCTTCCAATGGGACACGAGCGTCGACGGCTACCCGGTGATCACGCGTTGTTTCAGGGATGGCGTGATGACGCTCGACCTCAGTCTGCAGAGCGTGAGTCGAGCGCCATTGCCCGCCGAGCTCTTCGCGATCCCGCGTGACTATCGGAAGATCGATCTCCCGGCGATGGGCGGTCGACCGTGAGATAACACGCGGGAGCCGTTAGGCTGACGCGACGCGGGCCGCTGCCTTCAGCGACTTCGTCAGCGTCTCCTTGTACGGCGCGAAGCCCTCGCGAAGGTACAGTTGCCGCGCCGCCGTGTTCTCACTCAAGACGTCAATGCGAAGCTCCGGCGCACCGGCATCGCGCGCGTGCCGTTCGGCGACGTCGAGGAGCGCGCGAGCGATCCCCCGGCGGCGAAATCCCTCACGAACGACGAGCTCGGCGACGAGGGCGTAGTGACCAGGCGGCTCATCGAGCTGTTCGAACGGGACGCGCGAGAGCACCATCACGAGGCCGACGACCTCCCCCGCATCCTCCGCGAGAAAGATTGCTCCGCCGTATTCGCGACAGTACTTGTGCATCTGCGCGAGGTACGCGTCGGCCATCGAGTCCCCGGGGCGGAGGCGGGGGTCGATTTGTCGCTCCGCGTCCTGCAGCTCGACGACGCACGCGCGACACGCGGCTTCGTCCCGAGGTTCATACTCTCGAATCAACGCGACTGAATCAGTGTTCATAGCGGAGGTAAAACGCAAAGGCGTCGTCCCTGGTTCCGTGCCGCGCGCTACACTCGGCTGACTGCGCAACGGTGCCGGGATTCGTCGAGCCACACGAATCAGTCTGCAGCCTCGGGCGAAGTGCCGAACCACTGAAGCGAGGTGCAGTGCACGCAGATGAGCACCACCGCGCCACGGTCGAGCCAAGAGGCGTCGACAGAGAACATGGTGTTGGGACGAAGTACGACGTCGCGCTTCTCGAAGCGGTCCCCACCGCAGTGGCCGCAGCAAACGAGCTTGCGCGCCATGATGTAGCGGTCGCCGTCAGGGCGGGAGCGTTGCGCGGCGTGCTCCTCACGAGCCGCCCGAACGCCAGCTTTGAGAGCATCGGTGAGCTTTCCCATTGCCCCATCCTAATCGCCGTGCCTAACACTTAGCCACCATCGCCGCGTCCATCAGCGCCGGACGCGGCCTGCGAGCCCTGGGTACACTTCATCGAGAGTCTCCTCGGTCCACGCCTTCCCCGCTGGTGACCGCGGAAACACCACCGTCGATCGCGGAAGTTCCCGACCCGCCACGCGCCGATAGGCATCGGCCGGAACCGACAAGATCGCTTCGCACTCGAG
>DATEHJ010000641.1:0-12322 GCA_035279645.1 Gemmatimonadaceae bacterium | reverse complement strand
CCCCGCGCAAAGCGCCCAGTGGAACCGTTCGCAGCATCAGGCCGCCATGGCCGAAGCGAATGAGCAGACTGTACTCGGTCAGTTCAATGGCGCGCGATTCGCGTACGCGGGCACGACGAGCGAATTCGCTCGGCGCGATGGCAAGCTACTCGTCCGCACGGATGGATCCGACGGGAAGCTGCACGACTTCGAGGTGAAATACACCTTTGGAGTCGAGCCGCTGCAACAGTACCTGATCGAGCTTCCGCGTGGGCGGATGCAGGCGCTGTCCATCGCCTGGGATACGCGTGCCAAAGAACGCAGCGGGCAGCGCTGGTTACATCTCTACCCTAACGAGCGCGTCACGCATGACGACGAGCTGCACTGGACACGTCCGTCGCAGAACTGGAATTTCATGTGCGCCGACTGCCACTCCACCGGCGTCCACAAAACTATGACCGCGACAGCGATCGCTTCGAGACGCGCTTTGCGGAGACGAGCGTCGGCTGCGAGGCGTGTCACGGACCCGGCTCGCGCCATCTCGAGTGGGCGTCGTCCAAGGCCACGGACTCGACCAAAGGCCTAACGGTTCGGCTCGACGAGCGTCGCGACATTGTCTGGATCGCGAATGCGCTCACCGGCAACGCCACTCGTTCGCGGGCGCGCACCACCGAGCGCGAAATTGAAACGTGCGCCCAATGTCACTCGCGACGCAGTCAGATTGCAGAACGGATATCAGGCTGGCAAGCCGTTTCTCGACTACTATCGCCCGGCATTGCTCAGCCGACCGTTGTACCATGCCGACGGACAGCAACGCGATGAGGTGTACGTCTGGGGGTCGTTCCTGCAGAGCAGGATGTAGGCGCGCGGCGTGACGTGCAGCGATTGTCACAACCCGCACAGCGGAAAGCTGCGCGCCGAGGGCAACGCAATGTGCGCGACCTGCCACTTGCCGGCGAAGTACGACACGCCCGCCCATCACCATCATCAGGTTGCGAGCGCGGGGGCGACATGCGTCGGCTGCCACATGCCGGCCACAACGTACATGGTGATCGATCCGCGACGCGATCACAGCTTGCGCATTCCTCGGCCGGATCTCGCCGTCACGCTCGGCACGCCTAACGCCTGCACGAGCTGTCACACGACTCGCGACGCGCGCTGGGCGGCGGAGCGCGCGGCCGCATGGTACGGCGGCAAACGGCCGTTCGGTAATCACGAGCAGATGGCGATGGCGCTCTCCGCTGCCGACGCCGGCACACGCGACGCCGGGGCGATGTTGCGCGCGGTGGCGGGAGACAGCGCGCAACCAGCCATCGCGCGCGCGACAGCGTTCGCGGAGTCGAGCTTCCCACCTAACGCGGCAGCGCTCACGCTCATCGAACAGGGGCTGCACGACTCGAGCGCGCTCGTCCGACTCGGCGCGCTGCAGTCCGCGGCGCAGTTCCCAGCCGAGACACGACTGCGCCTAGCGGGGGAGCTCTTGTCCGGTCGGCTCATGGCCATTCGCGTCGAGGCCGCCCGTCTCCTGGCCGCCGTGCCTCCACAGCAGTTCGGTCCGGAGCAGCAGGCCCGGTTCGATCGCGCGGCCGCCGAGTACGTCCAAGTCCAGCGTTACAACGCGGACCGAGCCGAAGCGCGAGTGAACCTCGGCACGTTCCTGGCCGAGCGCGGTGACCTGGCCGGAGCCGAAGCAGAGCTGCGCTCGGCGATCCACATGGAGCCGTCCTCGACTCCCGCGTACATCAATCTCGCCGACGTGTACCGTGCGCTCGGTCGCGATGGAGATGGCGAGGCGCTCTCCGCGAGGGTCTCGCGGGGAGCGGTGGACCAGAAAACGACCGTCTGTCTCATGCCTCCACGTCCGATTATCTGGTGCAAATCCGCGGATGGGACTGAGAAGAACCAGTCGTGTCATGACGAGGGGCCGCTGACATTGGAGCGCTCGAAAACGGTGGACGAAGAAATCTCGGCGAAAGTCGTCGACTTCCTGGATCGCAACGATCCGAAGAAGACGGGGAAACCGTTCTTCGTGTGGTACAACCCAGCACGCATGCACGTCGTGACCGTGCTGTCGCCCAAGTACGAGGCGATGGTGGGTGTGAGGGGTGGCAAGGACTGGGGGCGTGAACGAAGCCGGCATGAAGCAGCTCGACGACAACATCGGCCTGGTTCTCAAGAAGCTCGACGACATGGGGCAGGCCGACAATACCATCGTCGTGTTCACCACCGACAACGGCGCCGAGGCGATCAGCTTCCCCGACGGCGGCGTGACTCCGTTAAAGGGCAGAAGGGCGAGGCCTGGGAAGGCGGCTACCGCGCGCCGCTCGTCGTTAGGTGGCCGGGTCACATCAAGCCAGGCACGGTGAAGACGGAGCTCTTCGCCGCGCTCGACTGGGTGCCGACGCTCGTCGACATCGCCGGCGGACCCAAGGGCGATGGACTGAAAGCGAAGATCGAAGCCGGCGCGTATCCCGGTATCGTCAAGACCACGCTCGACGGTTTCGACCAGCGGGACTATCTAGAGGGCAGGAGCGAGCAGTGCGCGCGTGACTACTTCTTCTACTTCTCCGGGGCGACGCCCTCCGCCGTGCGCTACAAGAGCTGGAAGATGTACTACACGATGTCGCAGCCCGGGCCGGCCGGCTGGATCATGCCACTGATCCCATTCCACTTCACGTTAGTGCAGAACATCAAGCGCGATCCGTTCGAGCAGTCGGTCGGCATCGATCAGAAGTCGGCGATGAGCCTGGGTCGTGCGTTAGGCGCACCGGCGACGGCCTTCCAGTACGACTGGAACATGCTCCCCATCGGCCAGCAGCTGTGGATGGAGCATCTGATGTCGTACAAGAAATTCCCGCCGCTGCAAGCGCCGGAGAGCTACAATCTCGACCAGATCCTGGACCAGATGAAGAAGGCTACCGACCACCCGGGCTCGTGAGCACCTTCGCAGGATTGACGACAACAACGCGGGCGCCCTAACGAGGTCGCCCGCTTCACGTCCGAATTAGGCAAGGCGTCTCTCTTTGACGTCGTAATGAGCCGATCGCGCGTCGAATCGGGCGAGGAGCTTGCGGGCGGCCGGCGGCACGACCGCAACTTCATAGTCGGCGCCGGCAAACGCGCGCACTGCTTCCAGCGACGAGAACCACATGATGGTGACGAACTCGACCTCTTTGGGATGCTGACGGCGCAACAGGTCAATGCCAAGAAAGCCGTCGACCAGGCGCGCGGCGATCCCCTCGAAGATCTCGCTGCGCAGCAGTCGCTCGTACGCATCGGCGTTTTCGGGACTGGTCCAACCGTGCCAAATACGTGAGATCATGTTTATAAACGCAAAACGTTATTACTTCCGCATCCACACTTCGGTGGACTTGCCGGCCGGGTTGCCGCCCACCGAGGACGAGAAGTCATTGAGCACGGTTAGCGTCTTGCCGTCAGGCGACAGTGTAGCGTTCGACGTACCGAAGAAGGTCCCGTTCATCTTGAGCACCGTCGACGTGTGATGGTCGTCGACGAGCTTGATCGCCATCGTCTCGCCGCTTGGCTTGCCGTCGATGAGTACGGGCGCTTCCTTGCCGTCGAACCCCGACTCGACGGTGAGCACCGTCTCCTTCTTCTCGATGAGGAAATGATAAATCAGGCGGCGGCCACCATTGCAGCACGCCTGGACGGTCATCGTCATTGTCCCCGGCATCGATGGCGTGGGCTGTCTCACCCATGTGCCGATGCCCGTCTGGGCAATGGCCGACCGCGCCGCACCAAATGCGGCGACGACAACGAAGCCCCACGTCAGAGTACGTCCTGTACCGATCGTCATCGCGACCTCCGAATGGTTCGCAGACGATGCTTAGCTATGGGCCGGCCCGCAAC
Organism: Gemmatimonadaceae bacterium; assembly: GCA_035279645.1. Classification (GTDB taxonomy): domain Bacteria; phylum Gemmatimonadota; class Gemmatimonadetes; order Gemmatimonadales; family Gemmatimonadaceae; genus AG2. The sequence continues at coordinate 8,473 of DATEHJ010000641.1, read as the reverse complement.
ACGAGATCGTAGCGCACCTCATGTGGTAACTCCTAGGGTCGCGCGAGTCGCGCGGTGAGCCGGACCGTTTTGACCGACGGACAGCCATCATGCACGGTGACATCCGATTTCAACCAATCGCGATACCCCACCTTGCGCACCAGGACAGTGTACCGGCCGCTTCGATCGTCCGCGCCGCGGAGGACGTCAGTGTCGACGACGCCGGCGACCGAGTCGACGCGCACGCCAGCGCGGTCGAGGTCATATGTGAGTAGCGCGGCACCAGCAGCCTCCGGCGCACCGGTCAGACTGTCGACGACGGTGATCTCGAGCCCGTAGGCGCCGAGTCCAGCGCACACCGTTGGTGGATCGAAGCATCCTCCGCCGGCAAACGCGGCTGCCGCGATACCGAAACAGACGCGCAGTTTCACCAGTTATCAACTCCCAACGCACTTGGATCGCGCGTCTGCGGGCAACGCGACGGCAGCATACGTTCTGTGCTCAACCCGATCGACGTGAGAGAACGTCACCCTCGAGCTCCCTCGCGCTCTCCGAACCAATAGCAGAGACCGTCCGGTGCGACGACGTAGAACACTTGCCACGCGACGCCAGCACGTTGCTCGACGCCGAATTCAGACAGCTCTTTCTGCAGACCCTTCGCCTTGAATTCTGCGAACAGCGACCGAAGACCTTTCACGTGAAACGCACAGCCGTCCTGCGTCGGATCGCCGCCATTCTCGACTAACCCGATCTGGATGTCGTCGCGGGTGAGCACGGCGGAGTTCTGCGGACTGTCCTCGCGCGACGCCACGCGAAAGCCGAGCACCGTTTCGTAGAACGGGAGAGCGGACGCGAGGTCCCGTACCGGGAGATTCATGCTGTTGCCTTGATATCCGAACACTTTCTCGAGGGTGGCCGTCATAGGCACTCCAGCTCTCCGAATCCGTGTTCATCATTGCTACCCGTGCACTCATCGGGAAGAAGCAGCTCTCGGACGGCTTCCGACGAATGTTGCCAGGTGCTCGCCGGTCAGCGTCGACCTCGCCGCTACCAGGTCGGCCGGAGTGCCTTCGAACACGATCCGACCGCCGTCATGGCCTGCACCGGGCCCGAGGTCGATGATCCAGTCGGCGTGCGCCATCACCGCCTGGTGGTGCTCGATTACGATCACCGACTTGCCCGAGTCGACCAGCCGATCGAGCAGCCCGAGCAACTGCTCGATGTCGGCCAAGTGCAACCCGGTGGTCAACTCGTCGAGCACGTAGACACCGCCGTCGGCACCCATGTGCGTCGCGAGCTTGAGCCGCTGTCGCTCGCCACCCGAGAGCGTGGTGAGCGGTTGGCCGAGCCGCAAGTAGCCGAGTCCGACGTCGGCCATCCGCTGGAGGATCGCATGCGCGGCCGGCGTCCGCGCTTCGCCCACGTCGAAGAAGCCTAACGCGTCTTGAACTGCCAGGTCGAGCACCTCGGCGATGTTGAGACCGCCTAGTCGATACTCCAGAACAGATGCCTGAAAGCGCCGGCCCTCGCACTCCTCGCAGACCGTCGTCACACCAGCCATCATCCCGAGGTCGACGTAAATGACGCCTGCGCCGTTGCAACTGGGACAAGCGCCCTCGGAGTTGGCGCTGAACAGCGCAGGCTTCACACCGTTTGCCTTCGCGAACGCCTTGCGAATCGGCTCGAGAAGGTCGGTGTACGTGGCCGGATTGCTGCGCCGCGAGCCGCGAATCGCCGTCTGGTCGATCGACACCACGCCGTCGCGCCCACTCACTGAACCGTGGATCAGTGAGCTCTTGCCCGACCCGGCGACGCCGCTCACCACCACCAGCACGCCTAACGGGATGTCGACGTCGACGTTTTTCAGGTTGTGAGTCTTGGCGCCGCGCACCTTGATAACACCCGAACGTTTCCGTACCGATTGCTTCACTGAAGCCCGATCATTCAAGTGACGCCCGGTGAGCGTGCTGCTCGCCCGCAGTTTGTCGACACTGCCCTCGAAGACCACCTCGCCCCCCGCGGAGCCAGCGCCCGGCCCGAGGTCAATGACGTGGTCGGCGATCGCGATGACTTCGGGCTTGTGCTCGACCACGAGCACGCTGTTGCCCTTGTCGCGCAACCGCAACAGCAACTCGTTCATCCGCTGAATGTCGTGAGGGTGCAGCCCGATCGTCGGCTCATCGAAAACGTAGGTCACGTCGGTGAGCGACGATCCCAGGTGGCGCACCATCTTCGTGCGTTGCGCCTCCCCGCCCGACAGCGATCCCGACGGCCGCTCGAGGGTCAAGTAGCCGAGGCCGATCTCGACGAAGGAGTCGAGCGTCTGCGAGAGCGTCGCCAGCAATGGCGCGACTGAGGGCTCGTTCAAGCCGCGCGCCCATTCCGCCAGGTCGTTGATCTGCATCGTGCAAGCGTCGGCGATATTGATCTTCTTGATCTTCGAGGAACGGGCGGCTTCGTTGAGGCGGGTGCCGCCGCACTCGGGACAGGTGCTGAACGTAACGGCGCGTTCTACAAAGGCACGGATGTGCGGCTGCATTGCGTCGACGTCCTTGGACAGGAACGACTTCTGGATCCGCGGGACGAGTCCCTCGTAGGTGAGGTTGATGTTCTGCAGCTTCACCTTCCGCGGCTTGCTGTAGAGGAAGTCCTCGCGCTCTTTCTTGGTGTACTTGCGGATCGGCTTGTCCGGATCGAGGCCGGCGGCGGCGAAGATGCGCACCTGCCAGCCATCGGAGGTGTAGCCGGGGATCGTGAGGGCGCCACCGTTGAGCGACTTCGTATCATCGAACAACTGGGAGAGGTCGATGTCGTTGACGGACCCCATCCCCTCGCACCGTGGGCACATGCCGCCGAGGTAGACGATGTCACGCGCGACGATCCGTTCGCCCTTCCCCTTGTCGACGTTCATCGCGCCGCTTGCCTTTCGCGTGGGGACGTTGAACGAGAAGGCGGTGGCGGGTCCGATGCGTGGCTTGCCGATGCGGCTCCACAACACGCGCAGCATCGCGTTGGCGTCGGTCACGGTGCCGACCGTCGAGCGGGCGTTGGCGCCCATTCGCTCCTGGTCGACGATGATCGCTGTCGTTAGGCCCTCCAGCACGTCGACGTCGGGGCGCGACATCGTCGGCATGAAGCCCTGCACGAACGCGCTGTAGGTCTCGTTGATCAGGCGCTGCGACTCGGCCGCGATGGTGCCGAACACCAGCGACGACTTGCCCGATCCCGAGACGCCGGTGAACACAATCAGCCGACGCTTGGGGATCTCGATGCTGACGTCCTTCAGGTTGTTCACCCGAGCGCCCTGGACGCGGATCAGGTCGTGGCGGTCTGCCGGGTGTTGGCCACGGGCAATGTTCACGATCATCTCATCGAACGTCGACAGTGAGGTGTACGCACGAAGATAGGCGCCCAGTCGCGATCGGCCGTTCGCCTAACGGGACGTCGGGTAGATCGTGTGCCAGCTGTGGCGCTTGCGGATCGCCTCCCGCTCCTCAGCCGAGATCGGTGTGACAGGCTCGCCTTCGCGGACAGAATTCTCGCGCATCAACTCCTCGAACCCAGGTTTAGAGAAAACAAAAGCGACACCGAGAGGCTCCGTTCCCGTGTTGCGGAGGCTGATCTGTACGTTACGCGGGATGTAAATGGTGGCACCCGAACTCACCTGAGATTGACGCCGGCCAAGCGATGAATGAACAGGATTTCGTCCGCTACGAGATGCGTGTGCGGCTGGATCTCGGCGCCGGGCGCAATGTCTTCGTAACCCATCACCAGATCGGGTGACCCACCATTCTGGCGATCGACCTTGAGAATGAAAGGGCCCTTTGCCGCGTTGCGGCGCACGCGGCGCTCGCCTTCATCGGCCTGGAGCACCAAACCCGCTGCACCGGTCGGCACTCCAGCCTGGGCGGAGGCAGGTTGCTGCGCCGGCCGAGCGCACGCGAGTAGGCTACATCCTACGAACGTCGCGGCGACCAATTGGTGCGGGAACCCGTGTCGCACAGGACCCTCTCGAGTTGTGGGACGAATCGATGCGCGCATAACCTAGCGCCGATCATAAACGACGACGGTCGTCGCGGCAGCGCGAGTGACCGGGTCCACGGCAAGGACCATGAGCGAGCGGCCGTCGTCCGATTGAAGAGCGCGATAACCGAAGGCGGGCTTGCCGTGCGAAAAGAAGGTGGCGTCGATAAGTGAAGCGCTAGGTCGGCGCAATTGCACCTCATCCACGTCTGGGATTCCCGTCACGGGGGCAGTGAGTCCATCGAGTGAAGCCGTAAACCGGCCCGTGAGCTCGTGCCCATCGGCGCGGACGCTTTGGACAACACAGCGGACGCTGTCTGACTCGGTCGTACACGTCATTCGCTCGCGTCGGCGACGATCGACGCCAAGCCCGTAGTGGGTGCGGCCGATGTTGAGCTGCCAATTGCCGATGAGCGGCACCGTAGGCGCGGCCTGTCGTTCTTGGTGACGGGCCGTTGCAACAAGGAGCGCCAAGACAATTGCAGCACGCATCGTATTGGCCTTTGATGTCGTCTGAGCACGTCCGCATGGAAGTTGGCGTCGTGCACGCGCGAGTCGTCGATCTACAGCTCGACTTGCTGTGTCCGGGTACCACTCAGGAATTGCAACGCGGTTTCAGCGAACTGCGGCGCCATCTCTCCGAAGATCGGGCCATGACCGCCGTTCGGTACGATCCACAACTGCGAATTGGCAATTCCGGTATGGAGCTCGATGGCGAGCGACGTCGGGTAGAGCCAGTCTCGGTCGCCGTGAACGATGAGCGTCGGCGCCGTAATGGTGCCGAGGCGGGAAAGGGTGAAGTTGAGATCTTCGTAATCATTCGCGAACGCTGCGGCCATGCTCCAAAGCGCATTGATCTGGTCGTCCCCTCTGGAATGCCAACGCCGCATGAGCTCCCAATCGTGGTCGGTCTTCGGGGCCTGCGCGGCACGACGCATTGCGGCGCGCGTCTTTTCAGGGAAGTATGGCGCCGCGCTCACGAGTACCATGCGTCGGACGCGATGCGGACTGCGCGTTGCCACATGCAAGAGCGTTTTCGCGCCCATGCTCAACCCGATCATGTAGGCCTGCTCGATTGCGAGATGATCGAGCAACGCGATCACATCGTCCGCGAGCTGACGAAACGTGACAAGCCCTGACGGATTGGTGGATCGGCCGTGGCCGCGCAAGTCCGGCACCACCAGCCGGTAGTCGACGGGCGGAGCGTCAAAGTCGAACACCAATTTCCAGTTCACGCCGGCGCCACCGCCACCATGCAAGAGCAACAGTGGCTCACCGGCGCCGTGCACCTCGTAGTACAGCTCAGCGCCATCACGCAGCCGAATGCTCAGCCGGTCAACAGATTCAGTCATGAACGAAACGAGATAGAGAGCCCGCCCGACTGAGTTGGTGCACGACGACGCCTAACGCTCGTCGGGTTCAGCGCTCGTTAAAGATGCGGTCCGCGACGCCTCGACTCGACGACTACTGACCTCGACGACCGGATTTTGACGAGGTGCTCTGTGGCTTGGGCTGGGGCGCCCGCGCCGGCGGTGGCGGCGCCTGTTGGCGGTCCGATGCGACGGGACGCGAGCTCTTCGGCTTCTTGGAGAAATTGGGAATGTTGCGCTCACCCTTGTGTTTCATCGAATCCTCCGGAGCTAGCCAAATAAAGGTGCGAGCTGAGCGCGCACAATCAATAGGTCGGACACCAACGGCGAACGTCCGGCTCCTCCAGCACCGGACGTTCGCCACCGCATCATGCACCCTGCTTGCCCTCGCGCTCACCGCTCCGGCTTCACCGACATCCGCACCTGCGACGAGGTCTGCAGGCTGTCGTTGAACTGCGCCGCCAATTGCGCGAGGACGATCGGCGTCTCGTCCGTCTTTCCTGTGACACGTGCGAGACTCTTCTGCGCCTTCGTATATGTGCTGTCCGCCACCAGCGCGGACTGGTACGCCATCGCCGCCGAGCCGGCGTGACCCGTGCGCTCGAGCGCCACGCCAAGGTTGTTCGCGAACGCCGGAGACTCGGGGCGAAGCTCCACCGCCCGCGCGAGCGGCTTCAACGCTTCCTCATAACGACCATCGTCGATCAACAGAAGTCCAAGATTGTTCATCGACCAGCTGTCGTTCGGATCGATCGACAACGCCAGGCGGTATGACACCTCCGCGGAATCGCGGCGGCCGAGCGCGCTCTGCACCCGAGCTTTCATCCGATGGACCTCGGCAGATCCCGAGTCGAAGTTGACCGCGGACTCGACCTGCACCAGCGCGTCATCTGGATGCCCCTTCTCGAGCAGCACGCGGCCGAGGTTGAGCATAGTCTTAACATTCGTGGAATCGAGCGTGAGCGACTGCTCGAGCGCGGCCCTCGCACGATCCAGGTCACCGTGCTTCCACGCCGACAGGCCGAGCATGTAGAAGCCGAAGGCATTGTCGGTGTGACGCTTGACGTAGGCGTCGAACGACTCCTCCGCCTCGGCGTACTTCCCCTGCGTATACGAGGCCTGCGCCGAAGCAAAGGTCACAACGAGTGGCGTCCTCCGAATTGTGTCGACCTCGCCTGAGGTTTCCACGGGCGTGACGACGGCAGGCTGCGTCGACAGCGCGGTCGTGTCAACCTTCTTCTTCTCACCCCGTGACACGCACGCGCTGACGATGACAATGATCGACAGAGCGACGGTGGTCACGATTGCGGGAGTGTGGCCGGATTGGTTGAGTCGGGAAAATCGATTTGCGCGATACATAAATCCTCCTCGGGGCTGTGGCATCCCGCTCTGGGAATGCCGGTTGTCGGTGACATCGCGGCCCCATGTAAAGGCAAGCGGATGTCCGAGCCGGCGGAGGATTCGGCGACCGTCGTAACTGCATGTGCATCAACGCTGTGACTTCGGGCGTCGCTCGCCGCGTTCGCCCGGCTGTGTTCGCGCGGACACGTTTTTCCGGCGGCCGTGTGTCCGGTGGGACACGTGCGGGTAGAGGGACGCGGGACGCGGGATGCGGGGAGTCACCAAAGCGGCAGTGCAGATCCCTCGTCGCTTCGCTCCTCGGGATGACATTCACCCTGCATTCCCGCATCCCGCTAGGCTTCCCGCGTCCTGATGCCGTGCCGGCGCATGATCTTGAGGAGGCTTGCGTGGTCCGCGAGCCCCAGCTGCTGCGCGGTTCGCGTGATGTGCCACTCGTTCCGCTCGAGCGCGGCGACGACGATCTGACGCTCCGCCTCGGCTTTGCGCTCGACGAAGGTGCGCGCCTCGCCGCCGATCGCTGTTCGAGGAGAACCTTCTATAATCTCCCCCGGCACATGCTCGGCGCCGATCCGGTCGCCGTCCGCGGCGATGAGCATTCGCTCAACGACGTTCCGCAGCTCGCGCACGTTGTTCCGCTTCCAGTCGTAGGCCGCGAGCAGCTCCAGCGCCTCGGGCGCGATTGACTTCCGGCGCATCCCGAACCGCGTGCACGTCGCCGAGATGATCACGTCCACGAGCTCCGGCAGGTCGGACAGGCGGTCGCGCAACGCCGGCACGCGTAGCACGTGCACCGCCAGGCGAAAGAGCAGGTCCTGACGGAAGCGGCTCGCCGCGACGTCTTCGTCGAGATCGCGATGCGTCGCGGCAATGACGCGTGCGGGGACGGGAACCGGTTGCATCGAGCCCACGCGCACGACCTGTCGCTCCTCGAGCACGCGGAGCAGCTTGGCCTGCGCCGCGGGAGGGAGCTCGCCGATCTCGTCGAGGAAGATCGTCCCTTTGCCCGCCGACTCGAAGGCGCCTTTGCGCGTGGCATTCGCGCCGGTGAATGCGCCGCGCTCGTGGCCGAACAACTCGCTCTCGATGAGACTCTCGGCGAGCGCTCCGCAATTGACGGCGACGAATGGCTCGCGCACTCGACCGCTCAGGCGGTGCACATCTCGAGCGACGAGCTCTTTGCCCGAGCCGCTCTCGCCGACGATGAGCACCGCGCTCGGGATCGGCGCAACGCGCGCGATGGCGTCCTTGAGCTTCTTCATCGCCGGGCTCGTGCCGCGGAGCGCCGTGTCCTCGGCTGCATAACGACGCAGCTCCACGACTTCGTTGACAAGGAGCCGGTGCTCCACCGCGTTCGCAACTTCGCGTGCGACGCGCTCGACCGGATCCGACTTATCGACGAACGAGTATGCGCCGAGCTTGATCGCCTGCGTGCAGCGATCGAAGTCCCCCGTGCCCGTGTAGACGATAACCGGCGTCTCCAGCTTGCGCTCGCGCATGGCGCGCAACACGGCGAAGCCGTCCTTACCCGGCATCTCGAGGTCGAGCACAACGCAGTCGACGACATCTCGGCCCAGCGTCGCGAGCGCCTCGTCGCCGTCGAAAGCGACGAGGGTGTCGAAGCCACCGATCCGCTTGAGATCGTAGGCGTACTGCTCGGCCATCGGCCGCACATCGTCGACGATGAGAACGGTCGTCATGCTTGGGAGTGTGATTGCAGGGGGCGGAAGTCAATTGTGAAC